>NZ_CBDTOK010000001.1:0-8775 GCF_965361945.1 Zongyangia sp.
GGCGGAAATTCCCTGCTTCTGTGAGCAGCAACCTCCCGCTTCATCGCATATCTAGTGCAGTCGTGCTTAAATATAATACTATAAAAACGGCTTAAATGCAAGCTTTTTTTACTATTTTACAAGGAAATTCCCGAGGAAATGCAACTTTGTTGCTTTGCCCATTTTTTACAATAATTTTTCGTCAAATTTAGATAAAATCCCAAAGTTTCTTTGCGGCATAGGGTCTGCCTATAGGCAGTTCACGGGCTTAAGTTATATCTAAAAACACGGCGCAATAACCCCTTTGTCAGGCGGCGTGTCGTTGGGGACGAAAAAGAAAAAAGCGGCAGAACGAAAGTCCTGCCGCTTTTTATGCTTTTTATTAATCCTTGAAATAGCGTCCGATGGCGTCCGCTGCAATCATGGCAGCGCACACCTTTTCCGGAGTGACCTCCAAAGGCATGTTCCGCAGGGTGTCCCCTTCGGCGCTGGCCAGGGTGGCCGCTTCCATAAGTTTTTCCTTATCCACCTTCTTAATGCCCATCTCCGCGAAGGTTACAGGCAGGCCAACCTCAATGCAGAAGGAAACCACTTCTTCGATTTCCTCCTCCGGCGCATTCTCCAGCACCAGCTGGGTCAATGTACCGAAAGCCACCTTCTCGCCGTGATAGAGGTGATGGCATTCCTTAATGCAGGTCAGGCCGTTGTGGATGGCGTGGGCGCCGGCCAGGCCGCCGCTCTCAAAACCGATGCCGCTGAGATAGGTGTTGGCCTCAATGATTCTCTCCACCGCTTCGGTGCAGACGCCGGCCTCCACAGCGATTTTCGCCTTGACGCCTTCGGTCATCAGGGTGTCGTAGCAGAGCTTAGCCAGGGCCATAGCGGCGCTGGTCACCTTGCCTCCGGCGCAGGTATCGCTGCGGCTGGCCTTGGTGGCTCTCGCCTCAAAATAGGTGGCCAGGGCATCGCCCATGCCGGAAACCAGCAGGCGGGCAGGCGCTGCCGCCACAATCGCGCTATCCACCAGCACCAGGTTGGGGTTGGCGGGAAGGAACAGGTATCTTTCAAAGACGCCGTCGTCAGAGTAGATCACCGACAGGGCCGAGCAGGGCGCGTCGGTGGAAGCAATGGTGGGGCAGACCACCACCGGGCATTTCTCATAATAAGCCACAGCCTTGGCGGTATCCAGGATCTTGCCGCCGCCAATGCCGATGACGCAGTCGCATTTTTTCTCAGCAACGACTTTGCGCAGGCGGTTGATCTCATTTTCGGAGCATTCGCCGCCAAAGGTCTCAAAGGCATAGGCAATGCCGGTATCCGCAAAGCTGCTCTCCACCAGACTGCCGAGGCGCTTCATGCCGCCGGCGCTGATGAGGATCAGCACAGATGTGCCCAGGCTCTTGACATAGCCGCTCAAATTGGAGAGCTCTCCCTGGCCCTGGACATATTTGTTGGGGCTGATAATGATGTTTGCCATGGTGTTCCTCCACCTTTCGTCATTTTTATTTTCTGTATTTTACCGCGCGCCTCCCGGCGGGGAAGACGCGCCCTAGGTCTCGTTTGAAACTTTGCCGCGTCTCACGCGAATACGTTGCGGTTGACACATCAGCGCGAATTCCTCCCCGGGAGGTGCGCTTAATAGGCTTTGCCCCAGTAGACCATCGCCTTGGCAGGCTTGCCGCAGCAGACGCAGGTATCGGAGAGGTGCTCCTGCTCAAAGGGCATGCAGCGGGAAGAGACCCCTGCCACCTCTTTGAGTTTTTCCTCGCAGGCCTGGTCGCCGCACCACATGGCCTTGATAAAGCCCGGCTTGGTCTCGGCAATTTCCTTGAGCTGTTCCAGGGTTGTGGCCTCGTAGGTTTTTTCCTCCCGGTTCTTCAGGGCTCTCTCATACATACCATCGTGAACCATCTGAAGCAGCTCGGGGACTTTGGTCTCCAACTCATCCAGGGAAACAAAATATTTTTCCCGGTTGTCCCGGCGGACCAGGACACACTGGTTTTTCTCGATATCCTTAGGACCGATCTCCAAGCGGAGGGGTACTCCCTTCATCTCGTACTGGGCAAACTTCCAGCCGGGAGAGTTGTCGCTGAGATCGATTTTGGCCCGGCAGAACTTCTGCAGCCTTGCCAGCACCTCGTTGGCCTTATCGGTGACGCCCTCCTTATGCATGGCAATGGGGACGATGACCACTTGGGTCGGAGCCACCGCCGGCGGCAGCACCAGGCCGTTATCGTCGCCGTGGGTCATGATGATGGCGCCGATGAGCCGGGTAGAGACGCCCCAGGAAGTCTGATGAGGATGCTGCAGGGTGTTATCCCGACCGGTGAAGGTGACGTCAAAGGCTTTTGCAAATCCGTCGCCGAAATAATGGGAGGTACCGCTCTGCAGCGCCTTGCCATCGTGCATCATGGCCTCGATGGTATAGGTTGCCTCCGCGCCGGCGAATTTCTCTTTGTCAGTCTTGCGGCCTTTGATCACCGGGATAGCCAGGTCATTTTCGCAGGTCTCAGCGTAGATGCCCAGCATCCGCTGGGTTTCTTCCCGGGCTTCCTCAGCGGTCTCGTGCATGGTATGGCCCTCCTGCCAGAGGAATTCTACGTTGCGCAGGAAGGGGCGGGAAGTCTTCTCCCACCGGACCACCGAGCACCACTGATTGTAAAGCATGGGCAGATCCCGGTAGGATTTGATCACATGGGCATAGTGGTCACAGAAGAGGGTTTCAGAGGTGGGCCGGACACACAGCCGCTCGGTGAGTTTTTCGTTGCCGCCATGGGTCACCCAGGCCACTTCAGGGGCAAAGCCCTCCACGTGATCCTTCTCCCTCTGGAGCAGGCTCTCTGGGATAAACATTGGCATATAGACATTCTCATGTCCCGTTGCCTTGAACTTGGCGTCGAAAATCTTCTGAATGTTCTCCCACAGGGCATAGCCGTAGGGGCGGAAAATCATGCAGCCCCGGACGCTGGAATAATCCACCAGATCCGCCTTGATGACCACATCGGTGTACCATTTGGCAAAGTCCACATCCATGGGGGTAATGGCCTCTACCATTTTCTTCTGATCTGCCACGTTTTTCAAACCTTTCTCTTGCCGGACCCCGGCGTTTTCTCAATGGAGTTTTCTCCGTTTATTTTTCTTCTTTTTCCTTGTTTCCGGTCACTTTGGTCAGCACCAGCACCACCAGGTAGATCAAGACAATGACCACAAAGATACCCAGCATCCCCTGGCCCATGAGCTGGAGGGTCTGCATTAATGCGTGCATATCCACGTTCATATTCATTCTCCTTTTCTACATTACAGGATGATTAACCCAGCATTCCCGGCACCAGGCCCAGGATGATACCGCCAGCAACTACCGAAGCAATCTGTCCGGAAACGTTAGCGCCTACGGCATGCATGAGCAGGTGGTTCTGATTATCCTCTTTGAGGGCCAGCTTCTGCACTACACGGGCGGACATGGGGAAAGCGGAGATACCGGCGCCTCCCACCATGGGATTGATCTTGTTTTTCAGGAACAGGTTCAGGATCTTGGCGAAGAGTACGCCGCCGATGGTGTCGAAGATAAACGCTACCAGACCCAGTACCATGATCAGCAGGGTAGTGGGGGAGACAAACTGCTCCGCCTTCATGCTGGAAGCGATGGTGATACCCAGCAGCAGGGTGACCAAGTTGGCCAGTTCTTTCTGGGCGGTCTGGCTCAGGGAGTCCAGACGTCCGCACTCGCGGATCAGGTTGCCGAACATGAGGAAGCCCACCAGGGAAACCGATGAAGGCGCGACCAGGCCGGCGATGATGGTCACCAGGATGGGGAAGAGGATACGGGTGGTCCGGGATACGTTTTTGGGATTGTAAGGCATCCGGATGGCCCGCTCTTTTTTAGTGGTGACAAGTTTAATGGCAAAGGGCTGTATAATGGGCACCAAGGCCATATATGAGTAGGCGGCCACTGCGATGGGGCCGATATAGTTGGATTTAAGCACCTGGGAAACCAGGATGGAGGTGGGGCCGTCCGCCGCACCGATGATGCCGATGGCCGCCGCATCCTTCAGGCCAAAGCCGAAGACTACCGCCACGGTAATGGTAAGGAAGATACCAAACTGGGCTGCCGCTCCAAAAAGGAACATCTTGGGGTTGGAAAGCAGAGGGCCAAAGTCGATCATAGCGCCAATGCCGATAAACAGCAGCAGCGGCATGGCTTCCGAGGCCTCAATACCCACATTGAAAAGCCAGTCGATAATTCCATTGACTTCGCCAATGCCTTCCATAGTCTGGTTGATCGCACCGCTTAGGGGAAGGTTAACGAGAATTGCGCCAAAGCCCATGGGCAGGAGCAGCGCTGGTTCATAGTCTTTTTTGATGGCCAAATAGATCAACAACGCGCCGATGACCCACATGACCACCTGTTGCCAAGTGATGGACATGATGCCGTCAATGAGAAAATCCAATCCTTACAACTCCTTTTTAATAAAGTCCATTTTCATTTTGTCCTGTCATTTTAACTAACAGGGTCAACATTCATTATTATAGGGGAATTTGACCTATTTTTCAATATGATTCGACCCGAAAATTCACAATCTTCCCGTGATAAAAGAAGGCCGCCGCACTGAATCAGCGCGGCGGCCCATTGGATAACTTTACGCTTCTACTTTCGACTCAATGTACTTGACAATGTCGCCGACAGTTTTAATGTTCTCCACTTCCTCATCGGGGAATTCCAGATCGAATTCTTCCTCAATGCTCATGACAAGGTCGACAACATCCAAAGAATCTGCTCCCAAATCATCAGTGATGCTGGCATCCAGGGTAACCTGCTCCTCCTCTACATCCAGCTGATCGCAAAGAATTTCTCTGACTTTCTCCAGTACCATGCCTTGTTCCTCCTTGAAAAACTTTCTTTTGTTTTTTCATTATTTAAAGGTGATCTATCACCGGTTAAACCTATTTCTATGCATTATTCCTCGGAAAATTCACCAATTTTCCTAAATTTATGGTAACGGTTCTCTAAAAGCTCCTCCACCGAAGTTTCCTGGAGCGCTCCCACAGTGGTGAGCAGATAGTCCCGGATGGTGTGGGCCATTAGCTTGGGCTGCTTGTGAGCGCCTCCCATGGGCTCCGCCAGGATATCGTCACACACGCCGAATTCCTTTAGGTCCTCCGCCGTCATCTTGAGCACCTGGGCTGCTTCCTTCTCCCGGCTGGCATCCTTCCACAGGATACTGGCACATCCCCGGGGGGAAATGACCGAGTAAACTGCGTTTTCCAGCATGGCAAGCCGGTCGCAAACTCCAAGACCCAAGGCTCCGCCGCTGCCGCCTTCCCCTAAGACGATGGAAACCACAGGGGTTTTCAGCCCCATCATCTCAAAGAGATTTTTGGCGATGGCCTCGCCCTGTCCCCGCTCTTCCGCCTCTATGCCGCAGAAAGCGCCGGGGGTGTCGATAAAGCAGATAATAGGACGATGGAATTTCTCCGCCTGCCGCATCAGCCGCAGGGCTTTGCGATATCCCTCGGGATGGGCCATGGCGAAGTTGGCCCTCTTGTTTTCTTCAATGGTTTTCCCCTTGAGCTGGCCGACCACCGTCACCGGAGTTCCGCCCAGGGTAGCAATGCCTCCTATAATGGCGCCATCATCGCCGTAATAACGGTCTCCATGCAGTTCGATGAACTCCTCAAAGGCCAAGGGGATATAGTCGCGGAGGGTTGGACGCTCCTTATTGCGGATGAGCTCAATGCGCTCCCAGGTTGTCAGCTTATTCATTGGCACCACCTGTCCTTCCGCTGTGCAGCCTGAGCAGATCTGCCAGTGTCTTTCTCATATCCCGGCGCTCCACAATTTTGTCTACAAAACCGTGGCTTTCCAGAAATTCCGCCGACTGGAAATCGTCGGGTAGACGTTGTTTGATGGTGCCCTCAATGACCCGGCGGCCGGCAAAGCCCACCAGCACCTTTGGTTCTGCCAGGATGATGTCTCCCAGCATGGCAAAGCTGGCGGTGACCCCTCCGGTGGTGGGATCGGTGAGCACCGTGATATAAAGCAATCCCGCGTCGCTGTGGCGGGCACAGGCTCCGGAAGTTTTGGCCATCTGCATCAGGGAAAGGATCCCCTCCTGCATCCGGGCGCCTCCCGAAGAGGCGAAGATGACGATGGGAAGGCGTTTTTCGGTGGCCCTTTCAAAGGCGCGGGTAATTTTCTCCCCTACCACCGAGCCCATGGAAGCCATCATAAAGCGGGAATCCATCACCGCGATGACACATGGCTCCCCCATGATCTCGCACTCGCCGGTGACCACAGCATCGGACAGCCCCGTCTTTTCCTGCAGCTCCCGGATCTTCTCCTCATAGCCGGGAAAGTCGATGGGGTTTTTGCTTTTCATAAGGGTATCATATTCTTTAAACGTCTGGTTGTCAACAGTCAATTCCAGTCTTTCTCTGGAGGAGAGCCTGGCGTGATAGCCGCAGTTCTTGCAGACTTTGTTCTCGGCCTCAAATTCCTCCATCAGCACCACCTGCTGGCAGCGGGGGCACTTGAAGAGCAGGTCACTGGGAATGTGGATCTTTTTGGTCTTCGCGGCCGGCTGCTCATCAATATCCAGCCGGGTCTTGACCTTTTGGAACAACTCTTCCCACAAAATAGCTCCGCCTCCTTTATGGATAGGGGATCACTCCCCTCCCGTCTAACGATGGGTAAAGTTCTTTCTGTCTAAAAATCCGATATCAAAGTTGCCCGCCTCAAAGTCCGGGTCTTTCACCAAGTTTAACTGAAACTCAATATTGGTGTCAACGCCTTCCACCAAAAATTCAGCCAGGGCCCAGCGCATTTTGAGGATGGCTTCCTTGCGGGTGGGGGCATAGACGATCAGTTTCGCAATCATAGAATCGTAGTACGGGGTTATAGTATAACCCTGATAGATGGCGCTGTCAATACGCACGCCGGGGCCTCCCGGCATATGCAGCGCCTGGATGGTGCCCGGGCAGGGGCGAAATCCCTGGGCCGGATTCTCCGCGTTAATGCGGCACTCGATGGCGTGTCCCTTGAGGGCGATGTCCTTCTGGGTATAGGGAAGCTTGTGCCCGGCGGCGATGAGAATCTGCCGGCGGACAATATCCACCCCCGAGACAAGCTCGGTGACCGGATGCTCCACCTGAACCCGGGTGTTCATCTCCATGAAGTAGAAGTTGCCTTTGGCGTCCACCAAAAATTCAATAGTCCCTGCATTTTCATAGCCGCAGGCTTTTGCCGCGGCACAGGCCGCCTGGCCCATCTTCTCCCGCAGTTCTCCGGTCATAAAGGGGGCCGGGGAGGGAGACTCCTCCAGCACCTTCTGGTTGCGGCGCTGCATGGAGCAGTCCCGCTCTCCCAGATGGACCACATTTCCGAACCGGTCGGCCAGGATCTGCACCTCAATATGCCGGGGGCCTTCGATAAACTTTTCAATATAGACCTGATCGTTGGCGAAGAAGCTGAGGGCCTCCTGTTTGGCGGCCACAAAAGCCGATTCCAGCTCCCCTTCGTCGCCTACATACCGGATACCCCGGCCGCCGCCGCCGGCGCTGGCCTTGACCATAATCGGATAGCCGATCTCCGACGCGATCCGCCGGGCGTCTTCCAGTGTCTCCACCACTCCGTCGGAGCCGGGAACCACCGGCACGCCGGCTTTCTTCATGGTCTCCTTGGCGGTGGATTTATCCCCCATCATCTCGATGGATTCGGGCCTGGGCCCAATAAATTTCACGCCGCATTTCTCGCACATCCGGGCAAACCCTGCGTTTTCCGAAAGAAAGCCAAAGCCGGGATGCAGCGCCTCCGCGCCGGTGATCTCACAGGCGGAGAGGATGGCGGCAACGTTGTTATAGCTGTCCCGGGTGGCGGCAGGGCCGATGCAGATGGCCTCGTCAGCGATCTGGGCGTGGAGGGCGTCCCGATCCGGCTCGGAAAAGACCGCCACCGTCCGGATGCCCAGCTCCCGGCAGGCCCGGATGATCCGCACCGCGATTTCTCCCCGGTTGGCAATGAGTACTTTACTGAACATAAGCGCCTCCCGCTATTCTTTCTGCTCTGCGGCCTTGGGGCCGATGGCAAAGGTCAGCTCCGCTGTCACCGCACGCTTTCCATTTACGGTAGCGGTGGCTTTTCCCACCCCGATGGAGCCTCTGAGCTTGATGACCTCCACCTCCAAGAGGATGGTATCCCCCGGCAGGATCTGCTTGCGGAACCGTGCCTTGTCGATGCCGGCGAAAAAGGCCACATGGCCTTTGTACTGCTCTAAAGAGAGGACGCAGACCGCGCCGGCCTGGGCCAGCATCTCCACCGTCAGCACGCCCGGCTGTACCGGCATCCCAGGAAAATGCCCTTTAAACCAGAATTCATCCTCCTTGAGGGTCTTTCTGGCCACCACATGCTCCCCTGGGGTCAGCTCCAAGATATCGTCAATGAGCAGGAAGGGATCCCGATGGGGGATAATCTCCTTGATCTGCTCCTGTGTCATGAGCACTTCTTCCATGTTTTTGTCTCCTTCCGCCCCCATGGGGCCAATATTTCCCGACGCGGATATATCGCCGCTTTGGCTATTCGATGACCAAAATGGGCTGGCCGTATTCCACCGGCTGGGCATTGTCCACCAGGATCTGGGTCACGGTGCCGTCTACATCGCTGGGCACCTCGTTCATCAGCTTCATGGATTCGATGATAAAGAGGGTGTCCCCCTTTTTCACCTTGCTGCCCACGCTGACATAGGGGGGCTTTTCCGGAGCGGGAGAGTGATAGAAGGTGCCCACAATGGGGGATTTGACCAC
>NZ_CBDTOK010000002.1:0-14140 GCF_965361945.1 Zongyangia sp.
GGCGGCCGGAAAGGATCAGGTTGCAGTATCCTTCCCGGGACAGATCAAAACTGTGTCCTTTTTTGCAGCGATAGCTTTTCTGCTGCAAAAACAGCGGCTCCCCGCAGACCGGACAGCGAAGGGATGTCATGTTCCTTCCTCCCTCAAAGCTTGATGGGGACCCTCTGTCCCAAAACGATTTCCTCCGGGGAAACCTGGCAATCATAGGCAAGCAGGCGGACTTCTTCGCCTGCCGCCTGCCGCAGTGCCTGACCAAAGGCGGGATGAGTTCGGTCGTTAGGGGCAAAGAAACGGGCGGGAGACAGCTGGATGACAAAGACAGCATAGGCGAGATACCCTTCCTTGGCGGCATCCACCAGCTCCCGGAGATGCTTGACCCCCCGTTCGGTGGGGGCGTCAGGGAAATAGACGGCGCCGTCCTCCTCCAGGGTGACCCCCTTCACCTCCACAAAAGCAGACTGCTCAGGCCCTTCCAGATAGA
The DNA here is from genome assembly GCF_965361945.1 of Zongyangia sp. NCBI lineage: Bacteria > Bacillati > Bacillota > Clostridia > Eubacteriales > Oscillospiraceae > Zongyangia > Zongyangia sp. The sequence goes on from NZ_CBDTOK010000002.1 coordinate 482, forward strand.
AATCGAAACGGGAGTCCCTATAGACAGTTTCCGGCCGGATCAAGGACAGAGGGCCTGGTAGGCCGGGAAGCTGTCCCCCGGCGGAGAGCCACTCCCCCAGCACCTTGTTAGGCGCCTGGGAATCCATGTTGATGAGCAGCCCTGCTTTGTCCACCGCGATGAGGGAAAATGGGGTTTTGCGGTGGGGATTCCGGCTTTTTTCCAGATATACTGTAACGCCGGGGATCAGCAGCTCCCGGCATCTTCCCGTATTTTTGACATGGGCTACAACCCGCTCTCCACACTTCGTTTCACAATAGGCGATAAACCGGTTGGGACGTTCTAAAAAGCGTGCTGGTATGATCTCTCCGTATCTCACTGGGCGTCGTCCTCACACTCCAGGAGGATGCGGAAAACAGGCTCCACCACACCAAAGCAGAGGCTTGTGTCGTTAAAATACTTCGGTTTTAGGTCACAGCACATATCCGTGCCCATCTCCTGACGCACCCTGTCGATAAATCGGGTGACATGCTCCTTGAGTTCCGGACATCCGTGGGCATCAGTCTGGATATAGCGGGCGCTGATAGCGGCAATTCCGCCGGAGATCGCGCCGCAGACACTGCCGCACTGCATGCCGCCGCAGAATCCTCCAATGAGGTGGAAGGATTTTTCGTCAAGTCCTAAATTCCATAGGTCGTTTGCCGCATAGAGCACTGCCTCTGAACAGGTCAGCCCTCGATCCAGATAGTATTGTTTTACGGTTTCAAGCTGTGTCATGATACGCTCCCTCCCGCCGCTTGCCGCGGCTGCATTTTTTTGCAAATGGCATTCACACCATCTGCAGGTGATAAAAGCTTATACAATATTATAGCATAAAACCGCAAAAGGAGGGGATGCTTCCTGATTTTTGTCCAACGGGAGTAAAATTGTCTGAATCCAAACAATGAAGCCGTGAGTTTAAAGGACAATCCTGGGATTTCGCCTGAATTTTCGTCAAGAAAACTGTGCAACTACACAGAAATGTGTTAGAATATGGTTTGGAAAAAAAGAAACAATACACCAAGGAGTGTGTAAGGAATGCAAATCCGTCTGAAAACTGTAACGAATGAGAATGATATTGCCCTCGCCGCCCAGCTGGCCCGGGAAATCTGGCATGAGCATTATGACGCCCTGCTTGGTTCGGCCCAGGTGGACTATATGCTCTCCCATTTTCAAAGCGAAACCGCTATCAAGGAGCAGATTGGCAAAGGCACCGTCTATCTGCTGGCCTATTGGGATGACGAGCCGGCAGGCTACTGCGCTTACCGGCCGGAGGAGGAGCGGATGTTCCTTTCAAAAATTTACGTTAAGAACGACCTGCGGGGCCGGGGGATCGGCAAGGCTTTCTTTGACTACGTAGAAGGCCAATCCAACGGCAAAAAATCGGTATATCTGACCGTCAACAAACACAATGACCATTCCATCGCCGTCTATAAAAGGGTAGGCTTTTCCGTCGCAGACCAGGTCAAGACAGATATCGGCGAGGGCTACTACATGGACGACTATATTATGGAAAAGGCTCTGGCCTAACAGCAAAGGAGTTTCACTATGATCATCGAACCGAAAATCAGAGGCTTTATCTGCACCACCTCCCATCCAGTGGGCTGTGAAGAAAATGTCCGCCGGCAGATCGCCTATGTCAAAAAACAGGGGAAAACCAATGGCCCTAAAAAGGTGCTGGTCATCGGCGCCTCGGCAGGCTATGGCCTTTCTTCCCGGATTGAAGCGGCTTTTGGCTGCGGCGCCGCCACCATCGGCGTCATCTTTGACAAGCCTGCCAGCGGCAAGCGTACCGGCACCGCAGGCTGGTACAACACCGCCGCCTTCGAAAAATGCGCCGCGGAGAACGGCCTTTATGCCAAAACCATCAACGGGGATGCCTTTTCTAAAGAGGTGAAGGAAGAAACCATTGCCCTGATCCGGAAGGATCTGGGACAGGTGGATATGGTGGTCTATTCCCTGGCAGCACCTCGGCGGGCTATGGAGGATGGCACCGTCTATTCTTCTGTGCTCAAAACGACAGGGGAAGCTTATACCAACAAGACCATTGATCTGAAAACCCGCACCATTTCTGACGTGACCATTGAACCGGCCACCGAGGAGGAAATCCACAATACCGTCAAGGTCATGGGCGGCGAGGACTGGGAGGATTGGATCCGTGCCCTGCGCGGCGCGGGCGTTTTGGCCCAGGGCGCCATTACCCTGGCCTATTCCTACATCGGGCCCCAGCTGACCCATCCCATGTACTATGACGGCTCCATCGGCGCCGCCAAACAGCATCTCTATGAAACAGCCCGCCGCCTGACAGCAAGCGACCTGGACGTGCGTGCCTATGTGTCGGTCAATAAGGCCCTGGTCACCCAGTCCAGCGCCGCTATCCCCATTGTGCCGCTGTATATTTCGATCCTCTACAAAATCATGAAGAAAGCCGGTACCCACGAGGGATGCATCCAACAGATGGAACGTCTTTTCCGGGAAAAGCTCTTTGGAAGCCAGGGTCCTGTGGTAGACGAAAACCAGCTGGTCCGGATGGACGACTGGGAGATGCGGGAGGAAATCCAGCAGGAGGTGGCCCAGGACTGGGAGTCCGTGGACACCGCTACAGTACAGTCTCTCTGCGACATCGACGGCTATTGGGAGGATTTCTACCAGATTTTCGGCTTTGCCGTCCCTGGGGTGGATTATGATGCTGATGTGGAAATCCAGGTGGACATTCCCAGCATTTCTGCCCAGTAACCTGATAATCTCCACCTTTTGCAACACAAAGGCGCAGGAAAAAATTTTTTCTGCGCCTTCTTTCAGTCAAGGTTATTTTCTGCCAGATGGGGGACATGATAAGCCTTGTGCCGTCCCCCATACAAGGGAAAGGTGAAAAATGGAAAGCATTACTTATACCGTCCGTCGCATTGACGGGGATTATGCCATCCTTGTCAGTGATGACGGCATTGAAAATACCGTAGCCCGGGCCCTGCTCCCCTTGGAGACAGATGAGGGGATGCGTCTTTTGTGGGAAAATTTCGTCTATACTTTGATCGACTGACCTAGTGGGATCTCCGGGCTCTAACTGCAAAAAGTTATATCATGTGAATGGTCACACAATCTTTCACCGTCCCTCGCCCGGCTCTATAGAGTATCTGGCGATGGATGGCGCGACTTCTCTTTTTGCATGAGGTTTTAGTTCTATGAATACCGCTTAAAGCGGCGGAAGGGAGGATTCTTATGAAAGCAGAAATTTTATGCGTGGGAACGGAACTGCTGCTGGGCGACATTGTCAACACCAATGCCGCCTATATTGCGAAGGAGCTGGCCAACCTAGGCATTGATGTTTATAACCAGGCGGTGGTTGGGGATAACCCTGATCGGCTCAAAGAGTCGCTGGAGCAGGCCTTCCAGCGCAATGATATTGTGGTGATGACCGGAGGGTTAGGGCCCACCTACGACGACCTCACCAAGGAGACGGTGGCCCAGCTCTTTGGCAAAAAGATGGTCCTGCATCAGGAGTCTTTAGAGCGGATTGAACGCTTTTTCAAATATTACAACCGGGTCATGACCGAAAACAACCGTAAGCAGGCCTTTATGCCGGAGGGCGCTACTGTATTCCCCAACGATAATGGCACGGCGCCTGGGCTGGCAGTGGAAAAGGACGGAAAAATCGCCATTCTCCTTCCCGGGCCGCCCAGAGAAATGATCCCTATGTTTAGCAGCTCGGTGGTGCCTTATCTCCAACAGTTTTCCGGCAGCACCCTGTATTCTTCCAACATCCATCTCTTCGGCATCGGCGAGTCTCAGGTAGAAACCATCCTCCGGGAGATGATGGTTTCCCACCGCAACCCCACCATTGCCCCCTATGCCAAGGAGGGAGAGGTCCGGCTCCGGGTAACCGCCAGCGCCAAGACCAAAGAAGAAGCCAAAGAGATGGTCCTCCCTGTGGTGGAACAGATCCGGGATATCCTGGAAAAATATATCTACGGCATCGACGTGGGAAATCTGCAGACCGCCTTGGTCCAAAAGCTGACAGAAAAGAAAAAGAAGGTGGCCTGCGCAGAAAGCTGTACCGGCGGATATATCTCCAAACGGCTGACGGAAGTCCCAGGGGCTTCCCTGGTCTTTGACTGCGGGGTTTGCTCCTACGCCAACGAGATCAAGGAGCGGGTACTGGGTGTTTCCCATGACACCCTGGCCGCCCACGGCGCCGTTTCCAGAGAGACTGCCATGGAGATGGCTCAGGGAGTACGGCTCCTTTCCGGCGCCGACATCGGCGTCTCCACCACCGGTATCGCGGGCCCCGGCGGCGGTTCAGAGGAAAAGCCGGTAGGGCTTGTCTATGTCGGTGTTTCCACCCCTTCCAGCTGTGAGGCTTTCGAGCTCCACCTGAGCCGGGGCTACAGGGAGGAGCGGGAGTACATCCGCTATCTGGCGGCCTCCCATGCCCTCTATCAGTGCCTGAAGGCACTGGAAACCCTCTGATGGTAAGGCAGGAAAACCCCTTTCCCTATTCTCTGGACAACAAGCGCTATCACACCTATAACTACGAGCTGCAAAAGGTCTTTGGGGGAAAGGTGTGCAAGATATCCTTAAACGCGGGCTTCACCTGCCCCAACATTGACGGAACCCGGGGCATTGGGGGCTGCACCTACTGCTCTAGCGCTGGCAGCGGTGACTTCGGGGGAAACCCAAAGGAGAGTATTCCGGAACAGTTTGAGAAAATCCGGGCCATGCTCTCTCAAAAATGGCCCCACTGCCGGTATATCCCCTATTTCCAAGCCCATACCAACACCTATGGCCCTCTGCCCTTGCTCCGGCGGCTCTTTGAGGAAGCCCTTTCCCTCCCCGGCGTGGTCGGTCTTTCCATCTCCACCCGGCCGGACTGCATCTCAGAGGAGACGGCGCGGTATCTGGGGGAGCTGGCCCAGCGCACCTATCTAACGGTGGAGCTGGGGCTGCAAACCATCCACGATGAAACGGCCCGGCGGATCAACCGATGCCATACCTACAAAGAATTTTTGGAGGGCTACTCCCTGCTGCGGGAACAAAATGTACCGGTGGTGGTCCACCTGATCGACGGCCTTCCCGGAGAAGACCGGGCCATGATGCTGGAAACGGCGAAAGCTGTCTCAGAACTGGATCTTTACGGGGTGAAGCTTCACCTGCTCCATCTGCTTCGAGGCACCAAAATGGCCCGGGAATACGAGGCGAAGCCCTTCCCTCTCCTTTCCCTGGAGGAATATGTGGATATTGTCTGTTCCCAGCTAGAACTGTTTCCTCCCCAATTTGTCATGGGGCGGCTCACCGGAGACGGCGCCAAAGAGGATTTGATCGGCCCTCTGTGGAGTCTCAAAAAATTTGTGGTCCTCAACGAAATCGATAAGGAACTTCTCCGGCGGAATAGCTGGCAGGGAAAAGGGCGAAAAACAATACCAAAAGTATAAATCAGTAAAAATAATACGAAAATTCAGAAAAAATACTCCCTGTGAAAGGAGGAATAGCATTGGAATCCATACTGGAGACAGCCAAAAAGCTGATCAGCGGCTCTATCCGGGAAGACAGCATTGTAGCGGACTTCACCATGGGCAACGGCCACGACACCCTGTTTTTGGCGGGCCTTGTGCCGAAAGGAAAGGTCTATGCCTTTGATATCCAGCCCCAGGCGCTGGAAAATACCCGCGCGCTCCTGACACAGGAAGGAATGGAAGACCGGGTCACGCTGATTTTAGAAAGCCATGAGCTTGCCAACCGGCATATCCCCTGCCCCATCGACGCTGGGATGTTCAACCTGGGCTATCTTCCCTACGGCGATCATGCGGTAACCACCCAGCTTTCCACCACCAAGCTGGCGGTGGAGCGGGCCGTTGCCATGCTTTCCCCTAAGGGGTGCCTGCTCATCGTGGTCTATCCGGGGCATCCGGAAGGGGCCAGAGAAGGCGAATATCTCACCCAATATGCGGCGGGACTGGACAAAAAACGCTATGACGCTCTCCTTCACCGGCTCATCAATGTGCCGGAATGCCCCTTTATCCTGGCCATTTGGCGGAGAAAATAATTACATATAGTATAATTCAATAGAAATATATCAAAAATCAGAATTTTGGGCAGATGATGGCCGAATTCTGTAGAAATGACAGGTGGGAAGGAATCATGGATCTTACATTGCGGCAGTTTGAAGAAAAAGATTTGCCCCAGATGACCGAAATTTGGAACGAAATTGTGATAGAGGGCATCAGCTTTCCCGGCGCAGAACCTCTCTCCCTTCAGGAGGCCGGGGAGATGTTCGCCTCCCAAACCCGCACCGTCTGCGCCCTCAACGGGGAGGAAGTCGTAGGCCTTTACATCCTTCATCCCAACAATATAGGCCGGTGCGGGCATATTGCCAACGCTTCCTATGGGGTCAAGCAGGGACATCGGGGGGAGGGCATCGGGGAAAAGCTGGTGCTTCATTCTCTGAACTCGCTGGAGGAGTGCGGTTTCCGGGGACTGCAGTTTAACGCTGTCGTGGCGACCAATCACAGGGCCATCGCCCTCTATGAGCGGCTGGGATTTGTCCGGGTGGGTGTGATCCCCGGCGGCTATCATCTGAAAAACGGCCAGTATGAGGATATCATCATCTTCTATCACGGCCTTCCGGAAAAGGCGTAATAAAAAACAAGGGCCATCATACGATGGCCCTTGTTTTTTTATTCTTCGTCCACTGTGATCTTGGCAATTCTTTGGGGCTCCACCGGCTTATCCCGGAAGTCCACATCTACGCAAGCGATCTCATCCACTACATCCATGCCCTCGACTACTTTGCCAAAAGCGGCGTACTGGCCGTCCAGATGGGGGGCGTCCTCATGCATGATAAAGAACTGAGAACCAGCCGAGTTGGGATCCTGCGCCCGGGCCATAGAAATAACGCCTCGGGTATGCTTGATGGGGTTGTCCACCCCGTTGGCGGCAAACTCTCCTTTGATGTGATAGCCGGGGCCGCCCATACCGGTTCCCTGGGGGCAGCCGCCCTGGATCATAAAGCCCTGGATGACACGGTGGAAAATCAATCCGTCATAAAAGCCCTCCTTGGCGAGCTTGACAAAGTTTTCCACCGTAATCGGTGCTTTGTCGGGATAAAGTTCCAGCTTGATTTCCTTGCCGTTTTCCATTTGAATTGTGACCATCTGTTTCTCTCCTCTTGTTTTTTGTCATTTGATATTATTTTTCCACAGATAACCTGTTTTTGTTGCCGTAACCCATTATTTGAGAGCCTGGCGATAAACCTCCTCCACCTTTTCCAGGGTGGGCACGCCCTCATGGATTTTGACGTCGTCAACAAAATAGGTAGGAACATACCAGTAATTGTAGCCTTTGATCTTTTCCGGTTCCTTAGATTCCTCGATGACCTCGATGTCCACGGCACGGTATTCCTCGTGCTCCCTGCAAAGCCTTTCCATCATCGAAAAGGCCTGATGGCAATAGGGACAGTCATCCAGAATCATCATCTTCACCTTTTTCACGGCAATCCTCCTTTGGCGTCAGCCCTCTGTCTGCCCAGTAATTTCTAGAATCTGGGGGATGTGACCGGTGTGCCGGAGGAAAATCTCCCGGAAATCCTTGGTATCCATGGCCACGCTCTGGGTATTGACGCAGGGGTGGACACAGATCCTGCCATGGCCGAGCACATCCTGGTCGATGAGCAGCTGGATCCCATGGTCCTTGTCATGGATCAGCCCCATGGGACTAATCGCGCCAGGGCGCAGCCCCAAAAGCTCGTAGAGCTTTTCCTCATTGCCAAAGCTCAGCCGGGATCGCCCAATCTTCTTGGAAACCTCCGCCGTCCGAAACCTCTTGTCCCCTTCAATGAGCAGTAGGAAATATTCCGTGCCCTGACGGGTCTGCAAAAACAGGTTCTTACAGACAGGGGCCCCCAGAGCCTTTTCAATGGCTTTGCAGTCCTCCATGGTCTGCACCGGCGGATGTTCCATCCGCTCATAGGAAATTCCTAAGCTGTCCAATACCTCATATACACTCTGTGCGTTGCACTTTTCTAACTGCATACTGCATCCTTTCTCCAGATCTTCTCCGCTAGGGCGGAGCCCTACCATCGGATTTCATTTTGTTCCTCTATAAAAATACCCAATTTTCCCGCTTTTTGTCAAGAGTCTTCGGATCTTCTTCCCACCTGTCGGGGAGCCATCAGCGCTGCGGGCCAGCTTTTTTTATCTTACCCCCAAAACAAGGGAGTCACACCATCATACCGGTGTTTTTCTCCCTCCCTGGATTTCTCTTGCCAACCGTGCTATAATGAAGGCATACAAAAACCAGCGTTTATTTGCGGGAAAGGGTGTGTATCATGGTCTATCGTGTATTCGGCGACACCATCGCGGTGCGTCTGGAAAAGGGCGAGGAGGTTTGCGCCGCCCTCAAGGAGGTCTGCGCCAAAGAAAAGGTCCAGGCCGGTTCTATCGTCGGCCTTGGTGCTGCCAACCACGCCGTTGTCGGCGTATTTGACACCAAGGAAAAGAAATTCTATCCCAACGAGCTTTCCGGTGTGCTGGAAATCACCTCGATCGTGGGCAATGTTTCTGAAATGAATGGGGAGGTCTATCTCCATATCCACGCCACCTTTGGCGACCAAGCAGGCCATGTCTTCGGCGGCCATCTCAATGAGGCGACCATCAGCGCCACCGGGGAAATCCTTATCCATACGGTAAACGGTCACATTGGCCGCTTCCATTCCGATGAAATCGGATTAAATCTCCTCGATTTATAGGCGATCATGATCTAAAAAGGCAGCCGCAAATTCGGCTGCCTTTTTTATTTTTCTTTCTCCTTGTTCCCCATGATCTCCTGAAAGCGGGACCAATCCCCTTGTGGGGATTCCGAGTGCTTTTCCTCCGTTGTTGCCTCCTCTAGGGATGGCGCGGCAGTCGCCAGGGCTATAGGCTCTTGCTCCATAGAAGATGTGTTCTGCTGTAGAACCTCCCCTGCCCCAGCAGGATGGCTGGATAACCGGTGGCGGCGCTTTCTCCAGTGGACCCCTTCCGTGTGGAGAAGGGCCGTGACAATGGCCGTAATGGGAATGGTGAAGAGGATACCAATACTGCCCGCCATGGCTTTGAGTATCTCTACAGAAATTAGCTCTCCATTGAGGATGAGGGATAAATCCTTACCGGAGACTGTAATCAGCATGATGGTGGAAAGGCTTCCTCCCGCATAGGCCAAAATCAGCGTATTGGCCATGGTGCCCATAACATCCCGGCCCACCTTCATACCGGATTTGATAATCTGGCGAAAGCCCAGCTCCGGCACCTTAGAGATCAGCTCTTCCAGGGCCGAGGCGATGTCCATAGAAACGTCCATAACAGCTCCCAGGGCGCCGATGATGATCTCGGCAAAAATCAGCCCCCGGAAGTCGAAGCTAGCGTTTTCGGTGATGGTGGTTAACAGCAGGCTTTGCTCCTCTACCATACCCGTCAGCTTCAAGATATACTCCATGCTGTAGGAGACCACTCCCGCCACCAAGACGCCACCGATACAGCCCAGCGCGCTGGCCGCCGTTTTAAAGGTAAAGCCATTGCAGATAAGCAGTGTCATAAAGATGATATAAATACACACAAGAATCGAGACCGGCATGGGGTTGTACCCGTTGAGGATGGCCGGCACAAAGACGATAAACACCGCCAGGCAGGTAAATGCCAGCGAAATGATGGTGTTCACTCCCTTCTTCCTGCCAAAAATCAGCAGTAAGAGGAGGAATCCTCCCACCAATAGATACAGGGGCGTTGTCCTCACATAATCCCCCGCTGTCCCCGTCAGGCTGCCATCCTCTCCCCGGTTGACGGTGACATAGATCTCGTCCCCCTCCTGAACCGGTATGGAAGACGGAATCATATTCTCGTCGATGGACTGGCGGATGGTGGCAATTTCCCCCTGGAATTCCCCGTCCAGTATCTCGGCCTTAAAATAACAGATCCACTGATATACCGCCTGTCCCCCCAGGTCGGTTTCCACCAGATCTTCTGCCATGATCTCGGTGATTCTCGCCTTATTCTGGGTATTCGGGGTGGGCAGGGTGCCGGCGCCGTTATCTCCACCCGAAACCGCCCATTGATATCCCAGATAGAGAATTACCGCTGATATGGCAATGACCAGCCAATAGAGGATGATCCTTTTTAGCTTGGTTGTAGATTTCAATGGAGAGTCTCATCCTTTCTCTTCCGCCATTTCTGCCGGATTTTGTCCAAATACAGCGTCTATTATAATACAAATCTCCTCCCCTGGAAAGAAAAGTGGAAAAATATTCATATTCAGAAAAGGACAAAGCGGACAGCAAAACCGCTGTCCGCTTTGTCCTTATGAAAAAGGTATATAAATAGGAATTGTCGATTAATAGTTTTTGTTGACCAGCTCAAAATAAGCCTGGGGATGGTTGCAGACCGGACATACGCCAGGGGCCTCGGTGCCTTCATGGATATGGCCGCAGTTACCGCACTTCCAATAGACCTTGCCGTCTTTCTTAAAGACTTTGTTCTCCTCGACGTTTTTGAGCAGATCCAGATACCGCTCCTCGTGATGCTTCTCGATCTTGCCAACAGACTCAAAAAGGAACGCGATCTGATCGAATCCCTCTTCTTTGGCCTCTTTGGCAAAGGTGGCGTACATATCGGTCCACTCATAGTTCTCGCCAGCTGCGGCAGCCTTTAGGTTTTCTGCGGTGGAACCGATGCCATCCAGCAGTTTAAACCAAATTTTTGCATGCTCTTTTTCGTTGTTGGCGGTTTCTTCAAACAGGTTCGCGATCTGTACAAAGCCGTCTTTTCTTGCTTTGCTTGCAAAATAGGTGTATTTGTTTCTTGCCTGGGATTCCCCTGCAAAAGCAGTCATCAGGTTGGCTTCGGTTTTTGATCCTTTTAAGTTCATCATCGTTCCTTCTTTCTGTCAAAATTTATCTAACGGCACTATTGCCGTCTTGATCTGGTGTTTTCTGGGCGCAGCCTTTACAGATGCCGCTGAAGAGGATGCTGTGGGAATCCACCTGATGGCCGGTTTCCCGTTCGACCTCCCGATCGATTTCCTGTGGAAAATCTATACTGACATCAAAGACCCTGCCGCAGTGCTTACAATAAAAGTGATAATGGGGAGTGATGTTGCCGTCAAAACGGTCAGGCATCCCTGGCACATGAAGCTTATTAATGGTACCGATCTCACTGAGCAGGTTTAAATTGCGGTATACAGTCCCTAAGCTCAGGTTCGGATGATCTTTTTTAAGCCTTTGATAGATAAAGTCCGCTGTGGGATGGACGTCGTCCTCTCTGACAGCTTCGAGTATCAACTCCCTCTGACGGGAATATTTCATGTCAGGCTCCTCTCTTAATAGTAATAATTATTAGTTCTGTTATTATATTATCAGAACTTCTCCTCCCTGTCAAGGATATTTTGAAAGTTTTCTAGGGAACAGCCTCATAATGATTCCACGGGAACACGGATACCCAAAGCCCAGGAAATATAGTAAAATAAAAAGGACAAAGGGGGATCTCCATGAGAAAAGTTATACTCTATCTTGCCATGAGCCTGGACGGTTTTATCGCCGATTCCCTGGGCGGGGTGCAGTGGTTGGAAGCTCAAGCTCCCGACGCCGGGGAGGCCGAAAGTTACTCTCAGTTAATGCAGAATATTGATACTGTGCTCATGGGATGGAACACCTACCATCAAGTTATTACCGAGCTCTCTCCTGGACAGTGGCCATATCAGGGATTGACCAGCTATGTCTTTACCCATCAAAAGATGCCCTCCACATCAGAAGTTAGGTTTGTTGCCCAGGATCCGGCCATACTGGTAGAACAGCTGCGGCGGGAGGAGGGAAAGGATATCTGGATCTGCGGCGGCGCCAATCTTGCCCAGCAGCTCATCTGGGAAGATGCTATCGACATTTTCCATCTCACCCTGATCCCCACCATTCTGGGCAGCGGCGTCCGCCTCTTTGGGGCGCTGGAAGAAAGGCGCGCATGCAAGCTCATCAGCACACAAGAGTGTCACGGCATGGTGGAACTGATTTATGAACGTCGTGGGAGGTTAGGTCAATGGAAAAGAGAAGAAGAGAACATGCAATGAAGATTCATCTGCCTTCTGCTGTGGAAAGCGCTCTTTCCCTGCTCACCTCCCAGGGCTTTGCCGCCTATGCTGTAGGAGGATGCGTTCGGGATTCCCTGCTGGGAAAGGAGCCCCATGACTGGGACATCACCACTGCCGCCCGGCCAGAGGACATGCTGGCTATATTTGAAGGCTTTCCCCTGGTGCCTACCGGCCTCAAACACGGCACCCTAACTGTACACATAGACGGGATGCCCATTGAAATCACCACCTTCCGGGTGGATGGTGGCTATTCCGACCACCGGCATCCTGACGCTGTCCGGTTTTCTCCTCATTTGGCCGATGACCTCTCCCGCCGGGATTTCACCGTCAATGCCATGGCCTATCATCCTCAGGCAGGACTGGTGGACTTTTTCGGAGGCCGGGAGGATCTCCGACTGGGGCTTATCCGCTGTGTAGGCGATCCCCGGCGTCGCTTTTCTGAGGATGCCTTGCGCATTCTCAGAGCCCTGCGTTTTTCTTCAGCGCTGGGATTTTCTATTGAGGACGCCACCGCTGCCGCCCTCCATGAGTTAAGAGGACTGCTGAAGGCCATCTCCGCCGAGCGGGTCCGGGAAGAGCTGCTCCGGCTCATCACCGGGGAAAACTGTCTGTCCGTCCTCCTTACCTCCCCCGACATACTGGGAGTTTGGGTCCCGGAACTTTTGCCCTGTGTCGGCCTTGACCAGCACAATCCCCACCATGATTTTGACCTATATACCCATATGGCCAGGGCTGTCTCCTTCATCCGGCCCACCCAATCCCTGCGGATGGCCATACTGCTTCATGATATCGGCAAGCCTCGCTGTTTCACCCGGTCAGAGGATGGGGTGGGACACGCCTTTGGACATGAGGAAATCTCCGCCCAGATGGCCGATACCATTCTGCGCAATCTCCGCTTTTCTACCGCCCAGCGGGAACAGATTGTCTCCCTCATCCGCCATCACGGCCTGGACATCCCGACGGAGGCCAAAACAGTCCGGCGCTGGCTTTCCCGGCTGGGGGAGGAAGGCTTTTTCGATATTCTGGACATCCGCCGGGCGGATATCCGGGCCCAGCGCCGGAACCCCGATCCGGATCGTCTTGCTCACATCGATGCTCTGGAAGATTGCGCCAGAAAGCAGCTGCAAGAAAGGCCCTGCCTCTCCCTTCGTGACCTCGCCGTAGGCGGACGGGATCTGATGGCTTTAGGCCTTCCAGCTGGGCCTCAGCTGGGCGGCATTTTAAAAGAGCTGCTCTCCGCCGTCATCGACGGGGAACTACCCAACCAGAAAGAAGCCCTGCTGCTGCGGGCTCACGCCCTTTGGAAACAGGGCTCCTAAGACCTTCTTGTTTTCCCTGGGCCCCTATGTTAAAATCCCCTCAAAGGAGATGAGCCAAATGGAATTTATCCTTCGTCCCTGGACGATGGAAGATGTCGACAGTGTATACCTTTATGCCAACAATGAGAAAATTGCGGCCAACCTGCGGGATGTCTTCCCCTTTCCCTATGCTTATGACGATGCCCGGCAGTTTGTCCTCTCCTGCATCCAGGCCGGCGAG
>NZ_CBDTOK010000003.1:0-36786 GCF_965361945.1 Zongyangia sp.
AAAGGGGATCATTGTTAGTCTGCCTAAGCCAACCGGCCGGTAATCCGACTACCGGAGGGCATCGGCAGTATGTTAGGATGTTCCTGTTTGGAATGTCTTTACTATACCCTGGAAATGTGACTCTGTTTTGATGAACATGGGAAGATTTTGCAAAGAAAAAATGAAGATTTTCATAAGATTTCCCAATGAAACAAAAGCTTAAATCCAAAATCCCCCGACCAATATAAGGAGAAAGGCCATATTCATATCAGAAGGTAGATTTGCTCATATTCTTTGTGATATAATACTCCAGTGTTAAAAAGGCCACGGAAACGAAGGAAGAGAATCATGGAGATAGAAAGAAAATTTTTAATTACAGAATTCCCTGAGTTACCAGAACTGCTGAAAGCGGATGTCGAACAGGGATATCTTTGCGTCAAACCAGTGGTACGAATTCGTAAAAAGACCACAAAGGGAGTTTCTGATTACAAGCTTTGCTTTAAGGGCAAAGGTACATTGGTAAGGGAAGAGATAGAATTAGATATCGAGGAAAATATTTATGAAAGACTTTGTGGCCTGCTGGAGATGGCTCCAGTCCGCAAAGACTTTCGGGTATATCTGCTTCCCGATGGGCATCGGCTGGAATGCAGCCGGGTGGATCCAGGTGAGGAAGGAGAGTTTATGTACGCTGAGGTGGAGTTTGACAGCGTTGATGAGGCAAGCTCGTTTATCCCACCGGACTTTTTGGAGAAAGAAGTGACAGATATTCCGGGTATGAGCATGAGTAGTTATTGGAAAAAAAAGCGGGCTAGGTTATTTTGCTCCCAAGAAAGCTCTCCTAAAATGGCAAAAAATAAAAGGAAATAGCTTTTCCTGTGATTTATTTTGCCAAACAAAGGAATATGGTTTATAATAGGAAAGATTTCTTTCAGCTAGTGGTCCATCCACTCTGAAAAATGACACAAGGAGAACAACGTGGACAAATATAAAAGACTGATCTCCAATACGGCGATTTTTGCTATCGGTACCTTTAGCTCTAAGGTACTGGTTTATTTAATGATGCCTTTGTATACCCGAGTTCTGACAACCGGGGAATACGGTATTACTGACTTGGTGGTTCAGACTGGTAATCTGCTTCTGCCGCTGGTATCCTTAGGCATAATTAATGGTGTTGTGCGTTTTGGCCTGGACCGTTCCGTGCGCAAAAGCGATGTGTTTTCTACAGGCATCCTTTCGATTGTAGCCGGCTTTATTATTCTGTTGCTTTTCTCACCGCTCATCAATCAAATTCGATATGTTTCCGACTATACCTTTTTGATGTATCTGTTTGTATTCATGTCGTCAATGCGATCTCTCTGTTCACAGTTTGTGAAAGCTCGGAATCTAGTGCGTCTTTATGCATTTGATGGGATACTCAGTACGGCAACAACGATTTTATTTAATATCTTATTCCTGGTGGGTTTCCGTTGGGGCGCCATGGGATATATTCTCGCCATTATCTGTTCAGATACATTGTCGGTAGTCTTTCTATTTATTACAGCAAAACTAAACCGATACATTCGTTTTAAAGGAATGGACACGATTACAAGCCGTGCCATGCTAGGATATTCTTTGCCATTGATTCCAAACACAGTGTTTTGGTGGATCATCACCATGTCCGATCGGTATATTGTGGCTTATATGGTGGGCAGCGATGCCAACGGCCTTTTGGCGGCGGCCTATAAGGTGCCAACCTTGATCAACCTTGTCTCCAGTATTTTCATGGACGCATGGCAGCTTTCTGCCATGACAGAGGAGCGGTCACGAGAAAAATTCTTTACCAAGGTATTCCGCATGTATGGCTCTCTTGTCTTTATGGCAGGGTCTGGCTTGATTTTGTTCTCGAAGCTGATTACCAAAATTATGGTCTCCAATGAATTCTATACCTCTTGGCAGTATATTCCGTTTCTCGTCATGGCCACAGTTTTTTCCTGCCTGGTCAACTTCTTGGGAAGTATTTACATGGTGCAGAAAAAGAGCCTTTTAATCCTGCTGACTACAGCAGTAGGTGCCATTGTCAACATTGTGCTTAATTTCCTGCTCATCCCGATTTGGGGAGTCACCGGAGCGGTTTTCGCCACCTTCATTGGATATTTTGTGGTATTCCTGTTTCGGGCGCTGGATACACGACGCTTTATCAAGATGGACTGGAATGCACTTAAAATCTGTATCAATACAGTTATTCTTTTGGCTCAGTCCCTCATTATGATCCAAGAACTTCCCCTCTGGATTTTGTGGGAAATCCTTTTGACCCTGCTGATGCTTGTGCTCAATGCAGGGGAGATCCTTGTCAGTGTTCAAAGAGCCTTGGTACCGTTTCTCAAAAAGCATAAGGCACGAAAAGAAGGGAAAGCATAAGAAAAGCGCAACCAGCAGGAAAAAACTTTTTATGGAGAAATCAATATTTAAAATTTACTATCGAAGTAAAAAAATAGCGCGGCATCTAAACGATGCCGCGCTATTTTTACTTATTGATACATTGTGGTAAAGTTGGGTTTGTTCTCTAGTTATTTAGCGAACAACTCATCCTCAAATGCAAGCGGATATTTAAGCCCCCACTCTTTGCGCAAAGCATCCATTAGCTCCATGGTCCGGATGGTTTTTTCGTGGGTCATGATGGGGCTTTCTGTAAGCCCTTTCTGGATACAATCTACGACATGGCGAATTTCAGGCTCATAGGCGTTGGCATAGGTTTCCACCTCATACTTTTCACCGGCACTTTTTCCCATGCGGACATAGACATTATCACAGCGGGGGAAATATTCCATTTCCACCATACCTTTTGTGCCATTAATGGAGAAATGGCGGGTCATATGAGAGCGGTAGGCAAGCTGCATGGTAACGGTCTGGTCTTTTCCATATTGGAAGATGATGGAGCTTTGCTCGTCGATTCCCTCTTCGCTGATTGTTCCAACGGTGGCAATCTTGGTGGGCATCTGCTCATCAAAGATCATCTGAGCAGCATTGATGGTGTATACACCAAGATCCAACAAGGCGCCGCCAGCCAGTTTGGGACGGTTATAACGGTCATTGGAACTGCCTGCGTCGGGAGACATCCGTCCAAAGATAATGTTGACCATACGGATATCACCGATCTGACCATCTTTTGCTTTGGCGATAGCCTGGTTGATAGCCGGATTAAAACGAAGCCAGAGAGCTTCCATGACGAACAGCTTTTTCTCTTCCGCAATTTTGAAGATTTCTTTCGCCTGGATAGCATTGACGGTAAAGGACTTCTCGCAGAGTATATTCTTACCATGCTCTAAACAAAGCAACATATTTTCATAATGCTGGGAATGGGGAGTAGCCACATGGATGATATCAATTTCTGGATCGGATACAAGCTCTTCATAGCTGCCATAAGCATGAGGAATGTGATGCTTTTCTGCAAAAGCCTGTGCTTTCTCCAAGGTACGGGAACCCACGGCCCAAACCTCAGCGCCAGGTACGGACTGAATGGTTTCTGTAATCTGGCGGGCGATATCGCCGGTAGCCATGATGCCAAATTTTACTGTTTTTGCTGCCATAGTAATCTCCATTCTCCGGCGGATGAATTAATGCTTTTTCCCATCACGGCCACCGGAACATGACAGGACCTATTTTCGTTGACACTTTTTATTTTACTTCAATTTTTCCAACAGGACAAGCGCGGAAAGAAAACAATCCACTTGTTTCACAGGAAAAGAGACATAACTCAATCATCAAAAAGCTCGGTGGAAAGATAGCGCTCACCGGTATCAGGAAAAATGGCCACAATGAGCTTACCTGCGTTTTCAGGTCTTTGGGCAAGGATGGAAGCGGCATGGCACGCGGCTCCGGAGGAAATCCCCACCAAAAGTCCTTCGGTCCGCCCTAACTCTTTAGCAGCCCGGATGGCATCCCCATCGGTAATGGCCAACACCTCATCCACCAAAGCGGGATCATAGTTTTCAGGGATAAAATTAGCGCCGATCCCCTGAATCTTGTGCGGGCCAGCTTTCCCTTGGGTGATGAGGGGGGAAGAAGCAGGCTCTACGCCAACGATCTGGATACTGGGATTTTGTTTTTTTAGGTATCTTGCAGTGCCGCAAAGGGTTCCGCCAGTACCGATTCCCGCCACCAGAATGTCAATTGTACCATCAGTATCTCTCCAGATCTCGGGGCCAGTAGAAGCCTCATGGGCAGCGGGATTGGTCGGGTTGGAAAATTGGGAGGGGATGAACGCTTGGGGAAAAGAGGCGGCCAGCTCCTGGGCTTTTTCAATGGAGCCCTGCATCCCTTTTTCTCCCGGAGTTAGGACAATTTCCGCTCCATAGGCCTTGAGCAGTTTTTGACGTTCAATACTCATGGTTTCCGGCATGGTGAGAATCATCCGATACCCCCTGGATGCCGCGACACTGGCAAGGCCGATGCCGGTATTCCCGCTGGTGGGCTCGATGATGACAGTACCGGGCTTTAGGATTCCTCTTTTTTCCGCATCAACAATCATGGCGTATCCCACCCGATCCTTAACACTGCCGGCAGGATTGAAATACTCCAGCTTTGCAACTATCTGAGCAGAAATCCCATGTGTGGCTTCATATCCCTGCAATCGCAGCAGTGGCGTATTACCTATTAAATCATAGAGATGACCATAAATTTTTGACATAGTCTGTCGCCTCCTTTATTTCTTCTGAATAGCTTCTCTTTAACCTTAATGGAAGAAAAAAAGAATGTCAATGAAAACTATTTTCTATCTGGACAAGCAATCGCACATTTCATCTTGTTTTGATAATATAGAAATGTTTAGTATGCGCTTTCATAGCGCTCTATTTGAGATGAAGAAAAGAAGTGGATGCGGCAATTTTGAAAAACATGGAGCTTATGCAAACCAGTTGGCAAATACTAGCTCTCTAGAAAACCTAAAAGGTGAGAACTTCACAGAAACTGATGGCGTCTATGAAGTTCCCAATAATGGCAAAATAACTTTGTTATCTCTGATACTTTTGCCAATGCCTTTAGTTTGGAAGCCAATTCAGAAAAATGTAAAGCTTGATGCTCTCGGCACCTATGACGTGATCGGTACTGTGGAAGGCACCATATTACCACCACCGTGAAGGTCACTATCAAAGATGATTCTCCTGTCATTCACATTGAACCGGAAAACGTAAAAATCACGGTGGAAACCGGTACCGATAAAGCAGATGTGATTTCTATGCTGCCCACAGAAGTCACCGGCACCAAAGAAAGTGGAAGGACAATTTCTGTCTCTGTGCTTGAGTGGGACCTTACTCAAGTTGATCTGACTTCTGTCGGCACCTATACCGCTGTAGCTACCTTACAGGATACTACCAATGGGCATGGTGGCGAACAGAATATCACCTCTATGGAGGCAATCATTGAAGTAACAGCACCTACTACTTCATCAGACAAGCCTGATACTGATAAACCCTCGATTCCGGGTGGCGCGGATTCTAATTCCGACTGGGAATGGCCTACATCGAGTGGATCAGATCATAATACCGAAAAAGAAAACCTCTCATCTGGCGACCATGGCGTATTGCCTGTTGCCATAGCAGTATTAGGGGCTGCAGCCGGAGCGATTCTCTTCGGCACTGCAAAAAGGAGAAAATAAAATTTGATTATATAAAGCGGACGATAAGAAGCGTCCTCTTTATATTTCCCTAAAAAATTTTCCCTTTCCCCTTGACAAAGTTATTCTTGGTGATTATACTAAATGACAATCAAACACCTCAAACCGTTGAATGAGAAGAGTAGGCAAAGAAAGTCGTCTTACAGAGAGTTGCCGTTGGTGGAAGGCAATAGAGGACGCTTTGTTGAATGGACTCATGAGGGCAGGACGAAAAGAGTAACACTTAGTAGTGCCTGACGGGATCTCCGCCCGTTATCAAGGGAGCCTATATGTTTGTATAGGGAGCGAGTGGACACGAAAGTGTCAATTTGGGTGGTACCGCAGAAGTTTATGGCTTTTGTCCCAACAGTATTGTTGAGACAAAAGCCTTTTTTATTTGCTCCTCGTGGAGCAGATACTTCGCCGTCATGACCTTCGCCCCTAGGGGCGGCGCTCCCGCAAAACTCAAGATCAATTTGTAAAGGAGTCCTTATGATGAAAAAAGTACCGCACAGACTGTATCTCACCGAAGACCAGATGCCGAAACAGTGGTATAATCTGCGGGCCGACATGCCGGAACAGCCTGATCCCATGCTCAATCCCGCCACCTTGAAACCTGCTACGGAAGAAGACCTTTATCCCGTTTTCTGCAAGGAGTTGGCTCATCAAGAGATGGATGCGGAAACGCGCTATATTGATATTCCCGAAGAAATTCAGGAAATGTATAAAATTTACCGTCCCTCCCCCCTCATCCGAGCCTATAACTTAGAAAAGGCTCTCGGCACTCCTGCCAAGATCTATTACAAATTTGAGGGTAATAACACCTCTGGAAGTCACAAGCTTAACTCTGCTATCGCCCAGGCCTATTATGCTAAGAAGCAAGGACTGACCTGCCTTACCACCGAGACCGGAGCTGGGCAGTGGGGCACCGCATTGGCTGAAGCATGCGCTTATTTTGGTTTGGATCTGACAGTATTTATGGTAAAGGTCTCCTACAACCAAAAGCCATTCCGTAAAGCGGTGATGCAAACCTTCGATGCTAACGTTATCGCAAGCCCCAGTGATACTACCAATGCTGGGCGCCAGATTTTGGCTGCTGATCCCAATACTGGGGGCAGCTTGGGCTGTGCGATTTCTGAGGCAATCGAGAAGGCGATGACTACAGAAGGATGCCGGTATGTGCTCGGTTCTGTTCTCAATCAAGTGCTTCTGCATCAGTCTATCATTGGCCTAGAGAGCAAAATAGCTATGGAAATGCTAGATGAATATCCCGACATCATCATCGGATGCGCTGGCGGTGGTTCCAATCTTGGCGGTCTTATCGCTCCCTTTATGCAGGATAAACTGACCGGAAAGGCTGATCCTCGTATCGTCGCTGTGGAACCCGCTTCCTGCCCCTCCCTGACCCGCGGCAAATACGCTTACGATTTCTGTGACACTGGAAAAGTCACTCCCCTGGCCCGGATGTACACTTTGGGTTCTGGCTTCATGCCTTCCCCCAACCACGCTGGCGGACTTCGGTATCACGGTATGTCCCCTATCCTTTCCAAACTTTATCACGATGGATATATGGAGGCTGTTTCTGTAGAGCAAACTAAAGTCTTTGAAGCTGCTACCTATTTTGCCAAGTATGAGACGATCTTGCCGGCACCTGAATCTGCCCACGCTATCCGTGCCGCTATAGATGAGGCCATCAGATGCAAAGAGACAGGAGAAACCAAAACCATCCTCTTTGGTCTGACCGGCACGGGTTACTTTGATATGACCGCTTACCAGGCTTATCATGATGGTCAAATGAACGACTATATTCCCTCTGATGCTGATCTACAAAAAGGTTTTGACGGTCTGCCTAAGGTTGACTAAATAAAAAAGCGCCCTGATGGGCGCTTTTTTATTATCACGTAATTTCTAGAAAGGAAGCTCTATAGCTTCAAAACTCCCTATTGTTCATCTTCTTTCTTCTGCTGACAATCCCTACGGGAACAGCCAGCACAGCCCTGACAGCCACCGCAAGTTCCCCGGTGCTTCCAGGCATATCTGACAGCCAGTGCTACCAAGACAACAAGAAGAATAAGGATAGCATAGTCTATGGGTTTCATCGCGTCATCCTTTCCTCAATGGATAAAGAGCGCTCCGACCTGATAGACCAAACACGCCATCAACCAAGCTACCACTGTCTGGGTTACAGAAACAAGAAGTGCACTTTTTCCGCTGTTCATTTCTCGCCTTACAGCGCTGATAGCAGCCACGCAAGGAGTGTAAAGCAGGGTAAATACCAAGAAGGATGTAGCGGCGAGAGGCGTAAAGATGCCGCCGAGGGCCTGAGGTAAGGTAGCCGTGCTGGCCCCTGTGAGAACGGCAAAAGTACTAATCACCGCCTCCTTCGCGGAAAAACCAGTGATCAACGCGGTGGAGGCACGCCAATCCGCAAAGCCCAGGGGAGCAAAAATGGGAGCAATGAACCGTCCGATACTGGCAAGCATGCTGTCCGCGCTGTCCGCGCTGTCCGCTACCACATTCAATCGGGTATCAAAGGTCTGGAAGAACCAAATAATTAAGGTTGCTACAAAGATGATAGTAAATGCCCTGGTCAAAAAATCTTTTGCCTTGTCCCAGAGCAGCAGGCCTACGCTTTTGGGACTGGGCAGGCGGTAATTAGGCAGTTCCATGACAAAGGGGACTGGATTCCCCCGAAATGCTGTCTTTTTGAGGATGAGACCCATCAAAATGCCGACAACCATTCCCAGCACATATAACCCGATCATGACAAGAGCTCGGTATCTGGGGAAAAAGGCCATGGTGAACATACCGTAAATGGGCAGTTTGGCGCTACAGGACATGAAAGGGGTCAGCATAATGGTCATTTTACGGTCCCGTTCACTAGAAAGGGTCCGTGTCGCCATAATGGCCGGTACAGAGCATCCAAATCCAATAAGCATGGGGACAAAGCTGCGGCCAGAAAGGCCAATCTTCCGCAGAAGCTTATCCATGACGAAAGCAACACGGGCCATGTATCCGCTGTCCTCTAACAGGGAGAGGAAAAAGAACAGTACCACAATGGTGGGAATAAAGGAAAGCACGCTGCCTACTCCGGCAAAAGCTCCGTCAATAATGAGAGAGTGAATCACTGGGTTAATTCCGTACGCAAGCAGTCCCTCACTGACAAGATTTGTTAGCGCATCAATCCCCTGGGAAAGCAGGTCGCTGAGAAAGCTTCCCACAACGC
The DNA here is from genome assembly GCF_965361945.1 of Zongyangia sp. Classification (NCBI taxonomy): domain Bacteria; kingdom Bacillati; phylum Bacillota; class Clostridia; order Eubacteriales; family Oscillospiraceae; genus Zongyangia; species Zongyangia sp. The sequence continues at coordinate 8,835 of NZ_CBDTOK010000003.1, forward strand.
CAAAGGTCAGCCAGAAGATGACCAGCATAATGAGCAAAAACACCGGTATCGCCAGATATTTATTGGTAAGCACATTGTCAATCCGGACACTGCGGATATGCTCACGGCTTTCTTTGGGTTTGATAACGCAGTCGGTACAGAGCTTGTCAATAAAATTATACCGCATGTCAGCCAGCGCCGCTTTTTTATCGGTTCCAAGCTCCTGCTCCATCTCGGTGATGCTGTGCTGGATCATATCCTTCTCATTGTCAGATAACTGTAGCATCTCCTCTACCGGTCCATCTCCCTCCACCAGCTTGGTGGCCGCAAAGCGCATGGGCAAGCCTGCTCGCTCTGCATGGTCTTCAATGAGATGGGCGATGGAGTGGATGGTTCTATGTACGGCGCCGGAGCAAAAGTCCTGGCGCTTGGGGAGCTGTCTGCGTTCTGCCGTACGCATAGCGCGGTTGATGAGTTCATCGATTCCCTCATTCTTCGCTGCTGAAATGGGGACTACAGGTACACCCAGTTCTTCTGAAAGCTGATCGATTTTGACTGTCCCCCCATTGGATCTCATCTCATCCATCATATTCAGCGCAATGATCATAGGAACGCCCAACTCGATAAGCTGCATGCTCAGATAAAGGTTTCTTTCTATGTTCATGGCATCCACAATATTGATGATGCCATCTGGATGATGCTTTAAGATAAAATCCCGGGTGACAATCTCCTCCGATGTATAAGGCGACAGAGAATAGATTCCCGGCAGATCCACCACAGTTGTGTCTTTATGTCCGCGGATAACACCATCCTTGCGCTCTACTGTTACACCCGGGAAATTGCCCACGTGCTGATTAGAACCCGTCAGTTGGTTAAAAAGGGTTGTTTTTCCGCTATTTTGATTTCCTACCAATGCAAAAACCATGCTTAATCCTCCTCGACCTCTATGTTTTTTGCATCGTCAATGCGCAGGGTCAGCTCATAGCCACGGAGCATTAACTCGATGGGGTCTCCCATAGGCGCCACCTTTCGGACCATCACCTGGGTCTTTGGGGTCAATCCCATATCAAGAAGCCGGTCTCTCAAAGCGCCTTCTCCATTGACCGCTACAATCCGCGCTTTTTTCCCAATTTTAAGCTTATCCAGCGTTTTCAATCTCTTTCCCCTTTTCCTTGATAGTTTCGCATTATATTCTATCTTATTTTACAGCTACATCTTATAAAAAGCAATAAAACCGCCTTCTGTTAGCATAAGCTAACCTTCAATTTTCTCTCGCCACGCCTCGGGATTTACCATATGGATAGGTTTTCCCCTCATGAACGCTTGCAGGTTCTCTGCCACCATCTCTACCAACCGAATGCGTGTATCTCGCGGTGCCCAGGCAATATGTGGCGTCACAATACAGTTGGGAGCTTGCAAAAGCGGGGTCTCCTTATCCGGTGGCTCCACAGACAAAACATCTACCCCTACAGCGGAAAGCTTACCACTTTTTAGGGCCTGTGCCACATCCTCCTCCTGAAGGATAGGCCCTCTCGCCGTATTCAGCAGGATTGCTCCGTCCTTCATCTGGGAGATAGTCTCTCTATTAATGAGGTGCCTTGTTTCGGGAAAGAGGGGGCAGTGGATGGAAATAATATCGCTTTCTCGCAAAAGTGTGGTAAAGTTGACAAAATGAATTTGTTGGGTTTCCATGGCCGGATCCGGGTGACGGCGGGTACCCAACACCTGCATGCCGAAGGCTTCTGCTATTTTGGCTGTGCGATGTCCGATTTCTCCCATGCCAATAATTCCCATGGTTTTTCCTCTCAGTTCCAATAGAGGCTGGCGGCTGTAATATTGGGGGCCTTCTTCCCAGCATCCTGTATGGGCAAGACGATCAAAATCAGAGACATGCTGGCAGATTTCCAGCAAAAGGGCAAAGGTATGCTGCGCTACCGCCTCTGTGGAATATCCTGGCACATTACAGACGATGACACCATGTTCTGTCGCCGCATCAATATCCACAATGTTATACCCTGTGGCAAACAGTCCCACATATCTGAGCTGAGGACAACATGCAAACACTTCCCTTGGTATTCGGGTGCGGGTACAAAGAATAGCCACAGCATCTCCGATACGTTCTATGACTTTTTCCTTGGGCGTACTAGAATAAACCGAAACCTCACCTAAAGACTCCAGGGGTTCCCAGGAAATATCACCGGGATTTACTGTGCCGCCATCTAAAACTACAATTTTCATTGAGCTATCCCCTCTTTCTATCGTCTTACCATTGTACCACAAAAAAGTCGTTAAATACGATTTTTCAAAAACCCAAATTCTCAGCTTCTGTGCCTGATAGAAAAAACCAGTAGAATATAATAAAAGGCAATTCCCACTCTCAGTAGGAACTGCCTTTTATTATATTTGTCCTGATTTAATTAATTTTGCTCATATACCCCAATGCATTCTGTAGTATTCGAACAAATTGACGACTATCGTCATGTCCCAAATACTCCATTAATCCCTTGTTCTTTTCAATCATCATCTCTTTTGCCTCATCGTACACCGCTTCGCCCCGATCGGTTAGCTTTACCCTAACCACCCGGCGATCCAGCTTCGAATAGACTCGAGTGACCAGCCCTTGTTCTTCCAAAGAATTAATGACAGGGGTGATACTGGGCGGGGTTACCCCCAGCAATTTGCCAATGTCAGAGGTTTTGATCCCCTCTTTATGCTCATCCTCTTGGGATTTAATACATACAATGGCATTGAGCTCCGTTGACTTCATTCCAGGATATTTAATTTTGGATGTACTTGTTCTTCCAAATAACGCCAGCAACTGTACCAGGTTCTCAACAGTCTCTCTATCAGACATCTGTTCACGCTCCTAATATTTGCTGGCAAAATATTGAGACCCTGTAATTATTTTAGCGCAGTTCCTCACAAAATTCTTAGCCCTGAAAAAAACAGTTTGTGAACAATTTGGAAATCCATCTTCCCATTCTCATAGAGCACTTCATAAAAAAGCGGCTGCTTACGCAGCCGTTTTCTCATTTATTCAAGGGATAGGAACGGATACATTGGGTGGGACACGTCTCTTCACAGGCATGACAATTGGTGCATAGCTTGGGGTCGATAGACGCCAAGTTCTCGGTAACTTTTGCCGCTCCTGTGGGGCAGACCTTTTCACACTTTTTGCATCCAATACAGCCACGGCTGCAGACCTTTCTCGTAAAGGCTCCCTTGTCATGGGAAGAACATCTTACAAATACCAAGTTGCTTGTAGGCCGCAGCTCAATAATAGAATTGGGACATTCTCTTACACACATACCGCAGCCTGTGCACTTTTCCTTATCGACGACAGCAATTCCATTCTCCAAATGGATAGCGTCATACATACAGACCGCAACGCAATCGCCAAATCCAAGGCAGGCGTGGCTGCATTTGCCACGACCCTGATAAAAGGTATTGCAGGCAGAACAGGTCTGCGGGCCACGATATTCCATGGCGTAACCGGTGGCGTCGCAATCTCCCCCGCACCGGACAACAGCAGACATCCTCTCTACATTGGAAAATTCCACCCCAAGGATTTCACTGACAGCCCGGGAAGTATTTTCACCACCAGGAATACAAAGATTCGTTTTGACCCCCTCTGTGGACGCCAATGCCTTGGCATAATCATCGCAGCCGGTATAACCGCAGGCACCACAGTTGGCTCCTGGAAGCGCTTCTCTAATCTGATCAAATTTGGGATCGCTCTTCACTGCCATAAACTTAGCCGCTAAGGCCAACAGCAGTCCGGCAATCAAGCCGAGAGCTGATAGTATGATGATTGGCAATACAACAGTAGTAAACATGACAACCTCCCTCTACTCTCGGCTTATTTGAACAGCCCGTCCACGACACCTACAAAGCCGCCGAAGGACAGGGATACCATGGAAGCCGCCGCCAAAGTGATGGGCATTCCCTTAAAGGATTCAGGGATATCACAGCCTTCCATCCTCTGACGCACACCGGAAAAGAGGACCATAGCCAGAAGAAATCCAAGCCCGGCACCGGCGGCGTTGACAATGGACTCAAGGAAGTTGTAATTGTTGTCCACATTGAGAAGTGTGACACCCAGCACCGCACAGTTGGTGGTAATCAGGGGAAGATAGACCCCCAGAGACTTGTGAAGCGCGGGAATGAACTTTTTCAGTACAATTTCTACCAACTGGACAAAGGCCGCAATGACTAGAATAAATACGAGGGTATTCAGATAGGTTAAGTCGAACTGTAACAGCAAATACCGATAGATCGGATAGGTAACGGCAGAGGCCATAATCATTACAAAGGTGACTGCCAAACCCATACCTACAGCAGAATCCAACTTCTTGGAAACACCGAGGAACGGGCAGATGCCCATAAATTTGGAGAGGACAAAGTTGTCAACCAAAATGGCGCTGACTAGTATCATAAATATCTCTTTCATGGCTTAGCACTCTCCCTCCTTAGTTTTTCCGCATTGCTCTGCCATGGGGCAGGCAGCGCATCCCGTGGATTTCTTCACCGTCTTGCCTTTTTTCCTTGAAATAAATTGAACTGCCGCAATAACGCAGCCAAATACAAAGAAACCTCCGGGAGCAGACGCCAAAATCTTCATCGGCTCCACCGACGCTGGCAGGACCGTCAGCCCAAACCAAGTGCCCGAACCGATGATTTCACGGATTGAACCGATGATCAGCAAAGCCATGGTGAAGCCTAGTCCCATTCCTAAGCCGTCAAAGAAACTATCCAGCACCGTATTCTTGCTGGCGAACATCTCCGCCCGGGCTAGAATGATACAGTTGACCACGATCAGGGGGAGGAAGATGCCCAATTCCTTATCCAAGAAGGGCACGTAGGCCTGTACCAACAGCTGGATAATGGTGACGAATCCAGCGATTACTACAACATACGCCGGAATGCGTACCTTATCGGGAATTACGTTTTTCAAAAGAGAGATCACTACATTGGAACCGATCAGGACAAAGGTCGCGGCCAAACCCATACCCAGTCCATTTCTGGCCATGGTTGTTACGGCCAATGTAGGGCAGGTACCCAAGAGAAGCACCAGCGTAGGATTCTCTTTGATGATACCATTGAGTAGGATTTTCATTCTGTTCATCTTAGAGTTCCCCCTTTACCTGGTCATAAGCAGAAAGCGTCGCATTGAGTATCCCCTTCATGGCATTGGAGGAAACGGTAGCTCCTGCAATGGTTTGGACATCATCTACATCCCCGGTCTTCCCCAGGAACTGGTCAAGGAAATCTGGTTCCGCCGTTTTGGTACCGACTCCCGGCGTCTCGCTGGATGTTAGCACTTTTACCGCCACAATGGCTCCGTCAGCGTCCAGTCCGGTCATGACGGTAATATCCCCGCCATAACCTTTCCCCACCGCCTGAACGGTGATACCCGCTCCATTCGTTGCCTTATATACCTCAACAATGCCCTGGTCTATCAGGGTCTGGTCAATTTCGATTTTTTCAAAGTCATCGCCTTCCGGCAGGACTTCCCTTCGGGCCGCATTTGCTTCTGCTTCTCCCTGCGCCGCGATGACCGGTGCGGTCAGCTGGTAAGTTCCCACCAGACAAGCGGTAACGACCAAACAGATGAGAAGTAAAACTACGGTAGGTTTCACAATCTCTTTCATCGTACTCATGCTTTCACACCTCCAAACACTCTCGGACGGGTGACTTTCTCTATATAGGGGGTGAGGATGTTCATGAGCAATATCGCAAAAGAAACCCCCTCTGGATAAGAGGCAAAATTCCGAATTAGTAGGGTAATCAGTCCACATCCTACGCCAAAGATAAGCTTACCCCAGAAGGTAACAGGGGTAGTTGCATAATCCGTGGCCATAAAGATGGCGCCCAACATCAGTCCTCCAGAAAGGATCTGGGCCACAGGATCCAATCCCAGCAGGAAGCTTCCCACAAATACGGTACCGATAAATGCTACAGGCGCCATGGGGTTGATGATCCTCCGGATCACCAGATAGACCCCGCCGATGAGCAGGGCAAGCGCGCAGGTCTCCCCCAGACATCCGCCGTTGATCCCCAAAAACAAGTCCAGATTGTCGGGAGCAGCCGCCGCAGGATCAGACAAAAGGGCCAAGGGGGTTGCTGTGGTTACAGCCTCCGCATTCCGGTAATAGAAAGGTTCCACCCAATTGGTCATAGCGCTGGAAAAGGAAAGGAACAAAACAATTCTTCCCACAATGGCGGGATTGGCAAAATTCTGTCCAATGCCGCCGAAAAGCTGCTTGACAATGACAATAGAGACAAAGCAGCCAATGACCGCCATCCAAATAGGGATGGTGACCGGCAGATTAAAGGCCAAGAGCATACCGGTAACGATGGCGGATAGATTGCTGGTCGTATTGTCTTTTTTCATTAGAGCCCTGTAAAGGTACTCAAAAAACACACAAGAGACTACACAAACCGCAGTCACCAAAAGTGCCCGGAATCCAAAGATGACAACCGAGGCTATCAGCGCAGGAATAAGAGCGATGATCACATTCAACATGATCTTTTGTGTCGTCATGCCATCTTTGATATGGGGAGAAGATGTTACTATCAATTGGTTGTTCAATGTGTTCACCTCTTACTTCTTCATTGATTTTCTCACAAGATTTTTTGCCAACTTATTGGTTGCCACCAGTTGACGCTTGGCAGGACATACATAGGCACAGCAGCCGCATTCCATACACAGCATCACCTTTAGTGGCCCCGCAAGGGCTTCCGTCTGCTTGAGATGATACGCCTTTTCAATAGCTGCGGGCATCAGTCCGATAGGGCATGCCCCGCCGCACCTTCCGCATCGAATACAGTTGGTTTCCTTATCACGGGATACCTGACTCTCATCGAAAGCGATAATGGCGTTGTTATTTTTAATCACTGGATAATCCAGATCAAAGACGTCAATTCCCATCATGGGACCGCCCATAAAGACCTCTTTGGGTTCTTTCTTCAGCCCGCCACAAAAATCGATGACACTCTGGAAGGAAGCTCCCAATGGCACCATAACATTTTTCGGATGAGCCACTGCTCCGCCATCCACCGTAAGCCGGCGGGAAACTAGGGGCATTCCCGTCTTCATATACCGCGCTATAAAAGCGACCGAACTCACATTGAGGGGAATCACTCCCGCATCCGCCGGGATCATTCCCTCACCTACCACACGCCTGGTAGTGTTATAGATCAATACTTTTTCTGCGCCCTGGGGATAGACGGATTTAAGGGGAACTACCTGGATTCCCTGTTCCTTTTCTACCATCTTTGAGAGAAGCTTGATCGCCCTGGGCTTGTTGTTCTCAATCCCGATATAGCATTTGGCAATCGAAAGATAATGCATCACCAACTTGATTCCCTCAACGATATCATCGGGATTCTCCATCATTTCCCGATAATCCGCGGTGATAAAAGGTTCACATTCCGCCGCGTTGATAATGAGGGTATCCACCTTTTCTGGATGCTTTGGATTGAGTTTCACATGGGTGGGAAAACCTGCTCCTCCCAATCCTACTAGTCCGCTTTTGCGTATGGCGGCCAAAAATTCTTCTTTGGTTGAGACAGATGGGATCTGTATCTCTTCACTGATGGTCTGCTCCCCATCGCTCTCAATCGCGACAGCAGATGTGCGCATTCCCATGGGATTGATAAATTCACTGATCGCTGTCACCTTGCCGGAAACACTGGAATAAATAGGCGCGGACATCGGAGACCCAGCGTCTCCGATGAGCTGCCCCACCTTGACCTGGTCCCCCACCTTGACCATTGGCTCACATGGTGCTCCCATATGCTGGATCATGGGAAGCAGCACCCTCTCCGGCACCGGCATCATCTCGGTAGCACAGTCCATGGTATTTTTATAGTGCGGCACCGAAATGGAGTGCAGAGATTTTTGTACAAACTTTGACACGTCGTTTTCCTCCATTTACATATTTGCTGGACCACAGTGGAATCACTACCTTGCGCGTTATGCTTTTCCACGCGCATTTTCTGTCCACTTTCGGATGATACCGCTGCAGCAGTCAGCTAAACTCCTGTTGATCCTCAGCGGATTTTATTTTGCAGCCTGTTGAGAACAGGCATGACAACCCTGACAGTCAGTCCTGTAATCAGCCCCATGCCAATTCCGGACAGAATCAGCACAGGCAGGTAATATAGGACCATTTCCGTTTGCAGCAAAAAAGATGCTGCTACCAACTGGCCAATATTGTGAAACACGGCTCCCAGAATGCTCACTGTAAGATAGGAAACTTTCTCTTTCAAAATGACAGATACTCCCACCATTACTGCTACCGAAAGAATTCCTCCGCTTAAGCTGAGAATCCCCGCCACAGTACCACGGGTCAAAAGCACAAAAATAGATTTGAGCACAGCAATCAGCAGCGCTCTTTTTTTCCCCACGCAGAACAGCGCATACATGGTGATAATATTGGAAAGGCCCAGCTTGACACCGGGCGGTAAAAAGGCCACCGTCGGAAGCAAACCTTCTAAAAAGGCCAATGCCATCGACAGGGCAAACAACATTCCTGTAAACGCAACCTGATAGGCAGGGCGGGTTTTTCCTTCTGTATCTGTTCTCATTTTTCTACTGCCACCCCTTCATAAAAGGTGTAGCCGGTACTCTCATCTATCTGGCGGATGGAGTCCAGAATGCCCTGGGAAGCATATACATTTTTATCCTTGTCCACAATAATGAAATCAAACATATCGTTATCCGCATATGCCAGCACCTTGTCTTTTCCCATCATAAAAAGAGTGGTCGACAGAAAATCCGCCAGCATACCATTTTCACAAATTGCCGTGGCCTGAATCAAATCGGTTTCACAGGGATAACCTGTTCTTGGATCTATCACATGATGATAGCGTTTCCCATCCTGTTCAAAATATCGCTCATAGTCTCCGGTTGTGGCAATCACTTTGCCTTCTACGACGAGCTTGGCAATCACATCGTTTGCAGTACCTCTGGGATCCCGCAGCCCAATAACAAAGTCTTCTCCCTGAGACTTTGGATCAATCACCAGCACATTTCCTCCTAGGGAAATACTGGCCGCGGTTACCCCCATCTCCTCATAAATTTCCCTGACCATATCCGTTGCCATCCCCTTGGCAATGCCGCCCATATCCAAGGCCTGACCTTTTCTTCGAAGCATCACCGCCGTATTCTCTTCATCCAGCAGGATATCCTCATAGTTCACCAAGGACTTTGCCTGGTCAATTTCCTCTTGGCTGGGCACTCTGGGATGATCGGATGTAATCCCCCAAAGGCTGGTGAGCGGAGCGATGGTCACATCGAAAAGGCCGCCAGACAGTTCAGACATAGACTTTGCTGTACTGATTAAGTCAAACGTTTCCTGGGATACTTTTACATAATCGACACCTGCATTGGCATTGATCTTTGAAATTTCAGAGTCATTCAGGTGCATGGAGAGTTTTTCTTCAAAACGGCGGAGCTGCTCATTGACTGTGTCCGCCACTTCCTGACCATGAGAACTCACAACGGTTTGGGTAATAATTGTATCCATGATGAACTGTTCTGTTTTGACCGTCTTGTCCTTTCGCGCATTGTATATTCCATCAAAAATGGCGACTGCGGCAATCGCCACAGCGGCCAGAGTAACCCAAAGTATGGTCTTTTTCCTTTTTGTCAACTACCACATTCCCTCGCTTTTCTATCATTGACATGACCATCTGTCATATCATTTATTCTATACTATTCTTGGTTTAAATTCAAACTTTTTTACATGCTACAGAATAAAAGTTTAACCAGATTTTTCTTCACTTTCTACAATCTTGATAATAATTTAGCAGGCCCTCCTTAAGATGACAAAATGCCCCACGGATAACGACAGCATATTTTGGCTCTTGGTGAGTAAAATATACAAGAGCACAAAAGATTTGATCTTTCCAATTGTATTTCATTGATAGACAAAAAGATAGGAGGAGTCCTTATGAAAAAATTTGCAGCCGTTATGCTCAGCTGCCTGTTGATTGCTGCCGTGTTGTCCGGTTGCGGCGCATCTATGAAAGATGGTACCTATCGGGCCGAATATGACGCATATTCCCACGGCTACAAGGAATTTGTAGAGCTGACCGTCAAAGATGGTAAGTTTACCGATGTCACTTTTAACGCTGTCAGTGAAGCGGGCGAACTCAAAACCGACGATGTAGAATATCAAGAGTCTATGGAGTCCGTCAGCGGCACCTATCCGGCAAAATTTTATCCCGAACTGGCTCAAAAGTTAGAGGATACCCAAGACATTGATAAGGTCGACAAGGTTGCGGGTGCAACCAATTCTACTGTAAGCTTTAAAACTTTGGTAAAAGCGCTTTTGAAAGAAAACGTCAAAAATGGAGATTCCACTACCCTGGTCGTGGAGAGTGAGACGGAAGGCTAATGAACAAAAGGGAGAGGCAGCAGCCTCTCCCTTTTTCTTGTTTAGTTATCACCTTCATCTTTCGTTTCTCCCGATCTGTTATCTTTTCAGCTGTTCATCGATAGGAGTTTATATTATAATAGAAGAAAATGCAGATTTATGATTTTTGTTACAGGCGGACAGCAAAAGGAGCTTTTCATGGAAGAGAGAATCATCCGGCGGGGTAACGAAACCATTTCCTATACCTTGCAACGGAAAAAGGTGAAAAATATCAATGTACGTGTGACACCTGAAGGAAAGGTGATGGTATCGGCGCCCAAACGAATTGCCCTTGCCACGGTAGAAGGTTTTCTTCTCTCCAAATTTGATTGGCTGCTGCTACATATGCGGCATAAGGATCAAGCGGAACATTATAGCAGCCCTGCCGCCTGCGGTTTTGCTTTCTTTTTAGGCAGGCGGTATCCTTTGGTCATTACGGATCTGGGCCATCTCAATGTCCACTTGAGCGGAGGGCTGTTGGTCGTTTCTGGGGCAAAGAAAGAGGACTCTGCCAGCATTGACCAAGCCGTTAGAAAATGGTATCAACAGCAGGCGCTGTCTCTGCTCCCCCAGATTTATACTGCCGTGGCAGAACCCTTTTGTTCCGGCGAGCATCCTATACCACAGCTTTTCTTGCGCCAGATGTCGGCAAGCTTTGGCAACTGCAATCACACACAAAACAGAATCACCCTGAATAAACGCCTCATTCTGATGCCCCAAAGGTGTATTCAATATGTAGTGATTCACGAACTATGCCACACTATTATTCCCAACCATAGCCCCGCTTTCCATGCTCTTGTCCAAACCTTCGTTCCTAAAGAAAAAGAACTTCGGGCCGAGCTCAATGAGCTTTATCGCATCTATGGGGAAATGATGTAACAATCCCGGCAAATTGCCGGGATTGTTGTCTCTTATTCTTCTTAATCTTGGTTGACGTATTGCTGGTACAGGGCGACAATGCGTGCCCATGTAAGGGGCCCCACCGCTCCGGTTAGGGGTAAACCTCTTCCCTTTTGTATTTCAAGGACCGCCTGCTCTGTAGGTTCATCAAAGATACCCGTCACTGTCACCGGAGGGATGGATGAATCATTTGCGGAGATTGCAGTTAGGAACCTTTGCAAAGCCCTCACATCATCCCCCTCCATTCCAAGGGTCAGGTGCCGTCCAGGATAGATCTCATCACTGGCCGACAGATATTCTTCCGGCAGGTTGCTAATCGTAGAACGATAGATTTTCGTCAGTTTGTTCCAGGTATCCCGGTTGACCTCTCCTGTAGGCTCAATGCCATAGGCCTGCTGAAAGACTCGAACCGCGTTGGCGGTCTCCGGGCCAAAATACCCATCAGGAGCGATAAAGGGAAATCGGTTGTCAAAGTAGCCGATTACCGCCAAATAATACTGGACAACGCGAACCTGGTTGCCGCTGTCCCCCTCCCGCAAGACGGTGGCAAAAATACGGTCGGCCTCAGAAAGGGTAATCCCTTCGGATGTTAACTCTGCTAGGTTTTTCACACTGTTATACAGGTATTTGATTTTATACCATGTGGCCTTTCCCACAATCCCATCCACTGGCAGGTTAAAAATCTCCTGAAATTTCCGCACGGCTGCATCGGTCTGCAAATCAAAAATTCCATCGGTTGGATCAATTTTAGGAATGGCAGGATAATTGTCGCCAATGCGGTTGAGCTGCCGCTGTATTGTCCGGACCTCTTCTTGTGCGCTTCCCAATCGCAGCGGTACCCCAGGATAGGAGGGGATGTTATCCTCCACCGGTGCGTTGGACACTATATTTATATCATCTCCATAGTAATGCTGCAAAATTTCGTAGGGCGTCATTCCCTGGTTGGCCAACTCCACAGTCCCCCACTGGGAAAGACCGGGGCAGGTGCTGGTGGTCCCGTTGCAGTATTGGGTAAAATAGGGAGAGATGCTTTCCCCTTTGACCACATAATTGTTGAAAATATCGTCCACAATCTGGCTGATATTTTCATAAATATCCCGGTTTTCTACAAAATACTGATCATATTGGGTTGAATTGGTAATATCAAAATCATAGCCTCTGCTACGATACCATTCAGTGTAAATCCGGTTGAGCGCAAAAGAAATCTGCGCCAAGATATTGGCCCGGATTGCGCTTTCCGGCCAGGTGGGATATATTTCACTGGAAGCAACATTCTTTATATATTCTATAAAAGGCACCTCTACATTCCGGGCCGGCTCATCCGGACGGCCCAGATGGACAGTGATTGTTGTTGGAATTGTCGGCACTGCGTATTCCGGCATCTGGATCCCTCCCATCTATTCCTGCGGTAATTCTTTGGGAATCAGACGGATGGGCAAAATAGATTTTATCCCTTCAAACACCGGCGTATTTTTAAATACCTGCTGATGATAGTTGGGATGGGTCGCTGTAACATTGTAGGTGGCAAAAGGTTGTTCAGATTCAGGATGCTGGGATAGATTTTTATCCGGTGTTGGTAGATTGATATGATCGATAATCCCATCTGCGTCTGTTGTCAGCCGATAAAAGTTTCGAGGGCCATCGGTAAAATTGCGGTCAATAGATATCTCTACCCCTTCTACCGGCATGGTACCCCTGCCTGTAAAAGCCTGAATTTTCATCAGTCCCCAATGGGGGTTCCGCTCAAGGAATTCCCCATAGGTCATGGTTTCTTCGATAGGATCTGTCCCTGCCTCTTTGCTGTTCTGCAAGCTGGAACGCTCTGGTACCTGTTGTTGGTTTTCTGATCCATTTTCTCCTGTAGTGTTTGGTCTAGATTCCCCAGTAATAACTGGCGTCATATTGACTGTGAGAGAAGGCTTCTGTTCCCATCGCTTTTCTACGTTATCTTCTGAAATCTTTGGCTGCTGAGGGGCTTCCCTTTCCGAAGCTGACAAAGGCCATTGGGAATTTTTCTGCTTGGCAGCCATCGTCAAAAGCTCCTGTCGGTATTTTTCCACCATTTTGTCAAACTGCATTGTTTCCATCGTTGTCCCTCCCTCAATACATATACTACAATATAGTGGTTTTATCTCATTTATGTTCCAAATCAGCATAATATAAGTAAAAAACGGGATACACGCAAGCTTTTGGACTTGCGAGTATCCCGTTTAGGTTTATAAAGACAACTAGGAAAGTTCCAGCTTACCAGTGTAAAGCTGATAGTAAGTACCCTTTTCTTTTATAAGATCTTCATGGGTGCCTCTTTCGATAATTCTACCGTGTTCCAAAACAATAATCGCGTCACTGTTTCGAATGGTCGACAGTCTGTGGGCAATAACAAATACTGTCCTTCCCTTCATCAGATTGTCCATACCTTTTTGGACAATGCTCTCGGTACGAGTATCGATACTAGAGGTTGCCTCATCCAGAATGAGCACCGGCGGATTGGCAACAGCCGCTCTGGCAATAGACAAAAGCTGCCGCTGGCCCTGAGAAAGCTCCTCGCCGTCGCTGGTCAGCATGGTCTGGTATCCGTTAGGAAGTCTCTGGATAAACTGGTCAGCATAGGCAAGCTTTGCCGCCTCGTAAACCTCTTCATCTGTGGCATCCAGTTTTCCATACCGGATATTTTCCATTATAGTTCCTGTAAACAGGTGGGTATCCTGCAATACAATACCCAAAGACCGGCGAAGATCCGCCTTTTTAATCTTATTAATGTTGATGTCATCATACCGGATCTTTCCGTCCTGCACATCATAGAAGCGGTTGATCAGGTTGGTAATGGTGGTCTTTCCTGCGCCGGTAGATCCTACAAAGGCCAGCTTCTGACCCGGCTTCGCATACAGACTAATATTGTGTAGAACCATCTTATCATCTGTATAACCGAAGGACATATCATAAAAGCGGACATCGCCCTTCAGTTCGGTGTAGGTGACATCTCCATTAGCTTGGTGGGGATGTTTCCACGCCCACATGCCTGTTCTTTCCTTGCATTCTACAATGTTACCTTGCTCATCTTTTTTAGCGTTGACCAAGGTGACATAACCGTCATCCACTTCCGGCTCCTCATCCATCAGGCGGAATATCCGCTCTGCACCGGCCAAGGCCATGATGATGGAGTTAAACTGCTGGGCCACCTGCATGAAAGGCTGAGAAAAGCTCTTGGTGAACTGAAGATAGGATACAATGGTACCAATGGTTACCCCGCCAATTCCTCCAATCAGCAGCACGCCGCCAAAAACCGCTGTCAGCACAAAATGGATATTGCCGATATTACCCATGATCGGGCCCATAATACTGGCAAAGGTATGGGCCTTGGAGGAACTGGCATAGAGCCGCTCGTTGAGCTGGTCAAACTCCTCCTCTGACTTGCGTTCGTGGTTAAAGACCTTGATAACCCGCTGGCCGTTCATCCGCTCTTCTACAAAGCCGGTCACATTGGCCAGATCCAGCTGCTGCCGGATAAAGTACTTACCGCTATTGCCGCCCAGCTTTCGGGCCACCAGGAACATGACAAAGATCATCACCACAGCCAAGACGGTTAACAGTGGACTGAGGACCAGCATAGCGATGAAGGTAACTACTACCGTCAGGGTGGACATAAGCACCTGAGGGATAGACTGGTTGATCATCTGCCGCAGGGTATCGGTATCGTTGGTATACAGGCTCATGATGGAGCCGTTGGTGTTTTGGTCAAAATATCGGATGGGCAGTGTCTGCATATGCTCAAACATCTCATCCCGGATCCGTTTAAGAACGCCCTGTCCGATTTTGACCATTAACCTGCTATAGCAGAAGGATGCCAAAATTCCCAGCACAAAGATGCACGCCAGCACCGCCAGCGCCTGATAAAGGTCGGAAAAATCGGGATTTGCCTGACCGATCAGTGGGATAATGTAGTCATCCAGCAAAAATTTCATAGAAATGGAAACCGAAATGGAGGCTATGGAGCAGACGAGAATACACACAAATACAAAGATAAACTCCGCTTTGTATGTACCAGTTACATATTTTAGCAGTCTTTTAGCCGTCTCCATCGGTTTTTTGGGCCCTTTTCTCTGTGTGCTATTCATTTTCATCCCTCCCTTTTACCTGAGATTCATATACTTCCCGATAGATCTGGTTGGATTTCAAAAGTTCTTCCGAGGTACCAATGCCGTTGATCTCTCCGCCGTCCAACACAATGATCTGGTCAGCATCCTCAATAGAGGAAATTCTCTGAGAAATAATTATTTTAGTGGTGTCGGGGATTTCCTCTCGGAATGCTTTGCGGATCATTGCGTCTGTTTTGGTATCAACCGCGCTGGTGGAGTCATCCAGAATCAGGATCTTCGGTTTTTTCAGCAACGCTCGGGCAATACAGAGCCTCTGTTTCTGTCCTCCGGAGACGTTATTACCTCCTTGAACAATCATTGTCTCGTAACCGTCGGGGAATTCCTGGACAAAGCTGTCAGCCTGGGCCAGCTTACAAACCCGCTGCACCTCTTCGTCAGTGGCGTTTTCATCACCCCAGCGGATATTGTCATAAATAGTCCCGGTAAAAAGCACATTTTTCTGCAGAACCACTGATACCTGATCACGCAGGGACTCTAGATCATAGTTTCTGACATCAATATCTCCTACCTTCACAGATCCGCTGGTTACATCATACAGACGTGGAATCAACTGAACCAAAGAGGACTTGGAACTTCCGGTGCCGCCAAAGATACCGATCATCTGCCCAGATTTAATATGCAGATTAACGTCTTTCAGGGCCAGTTTTCCATCCTTTCCGGAATAACTGAAGTTAACATGTTCAAAGTCAATATCACCATTGGGAACTTCTTTGATTGCCTCAGGGATGTTCTCCATCTCCGGTACTTCTTTGAGCACTTCGGTGATACGATCTGTAGATGCTTCTGCAATCATAATCAGGACAAAGACAAAGGAAACCATCATCAGAGACATTAAAATTTGCATGGCGTAAACCAACACACTGGTCAGTTCACCTGCTTCCATGCTTCCAAAAACAATCGCCTGTCCGCCGATGAGAACCATGACCAAAATAACCGTATACATGACAAACATCATAACGGGGTTGTTAAAGGCGACAATCTTTTCCGCTTTGGTAAACAACTGAAATACGGTCTGAGAAACCCCATGAAATTTCTTAATTTCATGATCTTCCCGTACATAGGCCTTAACTACACGGGCAGCGTTAACATTCTCCTGGACATCATTGTTGAGCACATCATACTCGTCAAATACCTTAATAAAATATTTGTGCGCTTTTTTTGCAATGAAGATCAGCAAGAACCCCAACACAGGTATTGCCGCTAAAAATAGCAGGGCAATATCCACATTGATGGTCAAGGTCATAATCCAGGACAGGATGATCATGACCGGTGCTCTCGCTAAAAGCCGGATGGTCATCATGTATGCCATCTGAACGTTGGTAATATCTGTGGTCATCCTGGTCACCAGGCTTGACGTGGAAAAATGATCGATATTTTTAAAAGAGAATTGCTGTATCTTATAAAAAATATCGTGTCGCAAGTTCTTGGCATATCCTGCTCCCGCTTCAGCCGCAAACTTTCCGGCCAAGGCGCCAAAAAGCAGCGCCAGCATTGCCATGACCACCAATACAAGGCCTACCTCTATCACATAGGTGAGGTTCTGCCCCTGGATTCCTTCGTCGATGATCTTGGCCATCTGAAATGGAATCAGTACTTCCATCAGGACCTCAAGTACAACAAACAACGGCGCCAGGATTGACTGTTTCATATACTCTCGTATAGACTTGAATAATAAGCGGTTCATACTTCTCTCCTTCCATTTTGCTGATTCAGTCCCATATCCCTTAAATTAGTCATTCTCCATCAACTGGCTTCGGTAAGATTTTCGTACATTTTTTTCAAATACCACCGTAGGTTTTCCTGATCTTTCTGTGTCAAACCCTTTACCAGCTGCTTTTCCATCTCTTCCCTTTCGGAAATTACATCTTTCACAAATTTATCTTCCTTGCCTGTGAGCCTCACAATTTTCATTCGCTTGTCCTCGTGGCTGGTAGATGTTTCAATGAATCCTTTTTCTTTCATCAATCTGAGAATATTTACAACTGTGGGATGGGATATCCTCATGAAATTTTGAATTTCTTTTTGGCTAGCTTCCTTCTCCCCTTCCCTCATTCTTAAAAAGTGCAGTATCTTCATTTGCTGCATCGTCAAGTTAAATTCCTTACAGTTTTTGTTTACTTTCTGTCCGATGGTCTCACTCAGGATTTTGATCATTGATCCGATACTTTGAGCTTCCATCACTGAACCACCTCCTTTATTTTAATATGTAGCATGCTACTTATTACTGTCGCATGCTACATATTATAGGAAATATTAATTGATAAGTCAACATCTTTCTAAAATTCTTTTCTTTAATTCCTACATCTTCGGCGAATCGCCATGACTTTTTCATAGATGTGCGATATTCTTGTGCTATTATTCCAAAATAAAATCCACATACAAGTAGGAGAATACAAAGAAAGAACCTGGAGTCAAAACTCCAGGTTCTTTCTTTGTGTGGTCCGAGTATAATTATAGGACTTGGAAAAGTTCAGGAATATCAATGGTTTGCAAGCAAGGGGGGGTATCTTAAACTGACCGAAACACAACAGTAACCTTTGTGATAATATCCCGCAGTTGGTAAGAATCTACCTCGTACTCAAGGATATCCCCGGATGTTGCAAAAGATCGTTCTGTTTCCTGAATGCCGCTGTGGGAAATATAAATTCTTCCATTGCGATGGGTAATGCTGTAATGGACTCCATTCCAGAGAAACTCCACTTCTCCATGCCATCTCATGCAGGTCTGAAAATCGCTTATGGTTGTAAAGCGATTTTGTTCCAAGGAATTGGAGGGGACAATTGTGTTTTTCATCATATAGAACCTTCTTTCAAAGTTCTTAAACTCAGGTGCGCCATCGGGGTAATTGATAGGAGGCTGTGGATCAGGGAAACCAGCAGGGTTATCCCAATTGATGGGATGATCGTGGGGATTTGTATGTGCCCAAGGTTGCCTGTGGTCAGTATAATGTCTTTCCAGTTCTGCTCGTCCATCGCTTCCAATTTTTGTATCAACACGATAGCCGTTCTTATATGTTGTTTTAATTTCTCCGGGTTTACCAAGAAAACGCTGGTCGTCAGGTTTATTTGGGCTGGGTTTCCATTTTCCACCATACGCACTGCCGCCGCCCTTGTCAATCAGGAACGGCTCTATTGTATCATGATTTGTATAGAAAGAACCACCAATTTTGAAAGATTCCAGGTCTTCTTTCTGAAATCCGCGCTCGTAATTCATATACCGCCAAGAACTGCGTTCATAGTCCACATCAATAATATTTCCCTGCATCTCTGGAAACGGCGTGTTATAGCAGATGATTTTCTCCGGCTCAATGCGCCGCAGCATCTCGTTGTAGCCAGCCAGAAACCATTCCTTTTGATCACAGCGATTGTCGTGCTCAGATGCCATATAGGTGGAGACAGCAACAACACTTCCTTTTTCGATCCCCTCAAAACAGAAATCAAAGGAGGATTCATCGCCCCAGTTGACGGTGGGGATCACCCGGAGCCCTTTGGATGCCCAGTAGGCGCCGCACCAGCGATTGCGGAATACATTGTATAGTTGCATGACAGGCGCCATTTCCAGGTACATACTGAAATCCGGCGACAGCACCGCACGGTAGCGGGAGAGTTTTTCAATGTCGTTGTCGGGATTCTTCCAGACTCGCTCAAAGCGGTAGTCGTAAAGGAAAAAATGCACCATGCGGTCAAGATGGTTTTGATCTTCCAGATGAGTCTTGTCAAAACCAATCAACAAAAGATCATCAAAGTCTCCGGGCTTTTCTTGGAACTTGGGAATGATGGGGATTTTTAACTTTCCTTTGCCTGGAAACTGGTTGCGAAGCAGCGTCTGACTCGTTCGGTAATTGTAGTTTTCTTCAGTCGTAGATATGCCTCCTGCACGAAGTAAGAAACAAGTCCTTCTACATACAGGTTCCAAAGCGGCGAGAGTTATACATTTTCATGCAACACCGTAAAACTTATCGATCAGCAATAAAAAAATCGGAGTATCCAAATTGGATACTCCGATGGTCGGAGTAGGGAGACTCGAACTCCCGGCCTCTTGGTCCCGAACCAAGCGCGCTACCAAGCTGCGCTATACCCCGTTCCTCTGATTAACAGCAAGTAGTATTATACATGATCCTCCATTTCTTGTCAATATGAGAAAACCATTCCTTACTTTTTATAGAGGTCATCACAGCCCTATTTTTGCATTTTATTTTTATCATCATTCATTTTTCGCTTCTCACCTCCATAATATCGCATTTTTTTAATTATTTCTGCATTTTTCAGCATTAATTCTTGCAAATTTATTGCATTGTTCCAACTCTTGTGCTAGGATAATATTAGATGAATAAGAAATGTAAAACAAAATGATTTAAAAGATGCTTATAAATGAGGTGATGGTATGAACCGAACGGAACAACTGCTCGCGCTGTTATGGGAACAGGCAAAGCGGGATCCGAAATTGCGAGAGAAACTATTGGCTTCAAAAAATGCGAAGGATCCCATGGATGACTTCTGCCAAAGCGCCAAACAGGCCGGATATGATATCAGCGTCGGTGAGCTATTTGCGTTGGGCCAAGAGAGCAGCGACAACCAATGCAAAAGCACCAATGGAGGAAATCCATCTCCTTATGCGTCCTTTGAAGATGCTTACGAAAATTTTATATCCTCTTTGGAATGATAAAGAACGTCTCAGGTCATACTATCCCTGAGGTGATTGCCTATGGATCAATTTCATCCGGTTAGTTTTGGCTTTGGCGGCGATCTGGAAATGGCAGGTTACTATGATTCCTTGCCAGATGCCCTCAAACGGGCTCTATGCTACCACCTGTCAGAATTTCGCTCGGTAGATGAGCTGAAGGACTACGTAGACAAGCTCAATTCCCATGAAAAAAACGTCTGAGTTTCCTCAGACGTTTTTTCATATAGAGCGCTTAGGGAATCATATTCCCTGCTGCCTCATAGATCTCATACCATTCTTCTTTGGTCAGCACAAGCTCAGAACCTTGGCAGCTTTCAATGAGACGCTGGCTGTTGGTTGTACCCAGGATAATCTGCATATTGGCCGGATGGCGGGCAATCCAGCCGGTAGCGATCGCATTTTTGGTAACCCCATATTTCTTCGCTACCTTATCCATCACTTCGTTAAGCTCTGGATATCTTTCCATATCCCCTACAAAAACACCTTCGGTAAAGCCCCACTGGAAGGGAGACCAAGCCTGGATGGTCATATCGTTCAGGCGGCAGTAATCCAAAATAGCGCCATCCCTGTCGAAACTCTGGGGAATATCCATGTTGACAGCAATGCCAACGTCAATCATGTTGGTATGGCAGATACTCAACTGCAACTGATTGACTACAAGTTTATAAGGTACATATTTTTGCAACAGCGCAACCTGCTGAGAATTCTGGTTGGAAACGCCGAAATACCGCACCTTGCCGGTAGAATGTAGAATTGCAAATGCCTCTGCTACCTCTTCCGGCTCCACTAGGGCATCCGGCCGGTGGAGAAGCAACAGATCTAGATAGTCGGTTTTCAGCCGATGGAGGCTGGCGTCCACTGCCGCCAGGAGATGCTCCCTGGAAAAGTCATAAATGGTGTGCCCACTGGGCAGTCTGCGGATTCCCACCTTGCTCTGGAGCACCATTTTCTCCCGGATATCGTCATTCATGCCAATGGCCTCTGCAAACAGGCTCTCGCATTTTCCTCCATCGTATACATCGGCATGGTCAAAGAAGTTGATCCCCTGCTCCATAGCGGTCTTGATGTGCTTTTCTGCCGCATCTTTAGAAAGCTCGCTCAGATGCATGCAACCCATCACAATATTCGAAGCGCAAATGTCAGTATTTTTGATCTTGATATATTTCATGATAACACTCCTATCTTCCGGAAATCCGGTCCTTTTTTCGTCTACTCTTTCATCATACCCCTGCTGTCCTTAAAGTCAAGCCCTATGGAGAAAAAACGCGGCTGGAACAAGTTGCTAAATTGACAGTCTCACTGCCAACAGGTTATACTTAGAAAAACAGCATTTATGCCAATAATGTGACGGAAAGAAGTGACAATATGGAGATGCCAAAACAGACCAGAGAAGACGTAATGCAGCATCTAAAATACCTGCGGATGCTATCCAACCAATATCCCAATATTCAGGCCGCCTCCACAGAAATTATCAATCTCCAGGCCATTTTAGGCCTTCCCAAAGGAACAGAGCACTTTATGTCCGACCTCCACGGAGAATATGAGGCTTTTATTCATATCCGCAACAGCGCTTCCGGGGCGATCCGGGAGAAGGTCGATGCCCTTTACCAAAATACTGTCACCAAAGAGGAAAGGGCCGAACTTTCTACCCTAATCTACTATCCCAAAGAGAAGCTGGAGGAAATCACCTCCCGGGTTGCTGATCTGCCGGAGTGGTATAAGATCACCCTCAACCGGCTGTTGGAGCTATGCCGGTTGCTGGGAAGCAAATATACCCGGTCCAAGGTGAGAAAAGCCCTTCCTACAGACTTCGACTATATCATTGACGAGTTAATCAATGTCAATTATGATGCCCATAATAAAGAGGAATACTATGCCAACATTATTTCTACCATCATCGACATTGATCGGGCTGATGCCTTTATTATTGCCCTCTGCACTACCATCAAGAGGCTCATTGTAGATCGGCTCCATATTGTTGGGGATATTTTTGACCGCGGCCCTCGGGCTGACATCATCCTGGACAACCTGATGGAACACCACAGTGTGGATATCCAGTGGGGCAACCATGACATTCTCTGGATGGGGGCCGCTACCGGCAGCCGCACCTGCATTGCCACCGTCCTCAACAATTCCATCACCTACAACAACCTGGAAGTCATTGAAAGCGGTTATGGCATCAGTTTGCGTCCTTTGGCCCTCTTTGCCAACGAAGTTTATAAAAATTCCGATCTTTCCCGCTTTATGCCAAAGGTTCCCAATGAGCGGGATTACACCCTCAAAGACATGCTGCAAGGCGCGCGGATGCACAAGGCCATCGCCATTATACAGTTTAAGCTAGAAGGCCAGATTCTCCTCCGCCATCCGGAATATAAGATGGATGACCGGATGCTGCTGGGAAAAATTGATTACCAGCACAAAACAATTGACATCGATGGGGTCACCTATTCTCTCACCGACTGCGACTTTCCCACGGTGGATCAGAACGATCCTTACGCCCTGACAGAAGAGGAAGCCCTGCTGATGAAGCAGCTAAAAACTGCATTTCAGCACAGCGAAAGGTTACAGCGTCATGTGGGCTTCCTTTATTCTAAAGGCAGCCTTTACCGTTGTTTCAACTCCAACCTGCTTTTCCACGGCTGCATTCCTCTGAATCCCGATGGTTCTCTCATGGAGTTTAACCTGGGCGGGCAGACCCTTTCCGGAAAAAGGCTGATGGATTATGCCGACACCATTGCCCGTCAGGGCTATTATGCCAAAGAAGACACCCCTCAGAAGCAATATGGCAAGGATTTTCTCTGGTTTTTATGGTGCGGCCGCAACTCTCCCCTGTGCGGCCGGGAAAAGATCACCACCTTTGAGCGGCTGCTCATCGATGACAAAAATAGTTGGATGGAGCCGAAAAATCCCTATTACCGTTTTACCGATGACGAGGCCGTCGTCACCTTTTTGCTCGGGCAATTTGGACTGGGTTCTTCCTACTCCCACATTATCAATGGCCACATGCCCGTTAAATCAAAGGATGGAGAAAATCCCATCAAGGCCGGCGGAAAGCTCATTGTCATTGACGGAGGATTTTGCCGGGTTTATCAGCCCACTACCGGAATTGCGGGATACACTCTCATCTATAACTCCTATGGCCTCCGCCTATGCTCTCATGAGCCCTTTAGCGGCTTGGATAACGCCATTAAATTGAATAAGGATATCCTCTCTACCCAGGTGGTATTTGATCGGGCTTCATCCCGTATCACGGTTGACGAAACCGATGCTGGGCAGGGAATCCGAGAGCGAATCGCAGATCTCAAGCTCCTACTCAGCGCTTATCGGTTAGGAGCTGTCAGCGAGCGGCACGACTGACAATTTCATATCCGCTAATCATGGAAAAAAACTGGCTGTTGCATTTTTAGCAACAGCCAGTTTTATTCGCTGGGGAAAGTTCCGAAATTTCTATTCACTTTCCCCTTTTCGATTCTTTTTTCCGTGTCCGTAGCCTTGGTTTTTTCCGGCTCCCCAATGTCCCGTTTTATCCTGTTCATTTGGTCCATTGCTTCCGGCATTAGATAAGGTATTTAACAGGTCACGGATTTCTCGCATTGACATCTCTTGTATCTGCTCCGGTGTGATCTCAGGATCGAGAGCCTGTACCTCCAAAAACGCCTTATACTTTCCATAGGAAAGCCCTACCTCATGGGCCAAGGCGACCTCTTCTGTATCAGCCGCATAGCAGTAGGCATTACTTTGATCGGATGTGTATAATCTCATGCTGGAAACAATTCTTTCGCTTTGTTCTTGGTCATCCCCTACGACGGCAATGGATATGATTTCATCTTGCGACAAGTACTCTGCGATACTGGTGTTTTCCATAATCTCTTCTACCGCATTTTTATAGTCCATATTATTGACGCTTAGCGATGATGCCAGCTGCTCCCCGTCCTCATTATATCCTTTTACCGATATGACCTTATCAAAGCGATTGACACCCAACTCTAAAGATGGGTTAATATCTATGCTAATCGTTGAGGTAGGCGTAAAGTATATATGATAGCCGCCCCAACCGATCAGAAGAAGCAAAAAACAGACGGCTACTGGTATAAGTTTCTGAATGCCAAAATGTTTGCTTCTTTTGTATCCATGGGTCTCCTTGGCAAGAAAGGCTTTGGTTTTATCCTTTAAATCCTCTTCTGCGTGAATCAAATCAAAAGTTTCTTTCAGCTTGTCATTCATATTCATCACCTCCCAGCTTTTCCTTCAACATTTTTTTGGAACGAGTCAGGAGTGTATACACCGTATTGACGTTCTTTCCAAGAATACGGCTGATTTGAGGCGCAGTATAATTCTCGTAATAATGCAGATAGACCACGTCTCTATATTTTGCTGGAAGTGACAAAACGGCTTCTAAAACTTCCCTATTGTCGGGAGGAAGTTCGGCCGCTTGTTCTATCAATTGGTCAATTGATAGCGTCCGGCTACGGAAAAAACTTTTGAGCAGATCTTTACAGGCATTAATTGTCACCCGGATTAACCATGCCCGTTCGTGTTCATCACTTTCAAATTGAATCGCACTTTGCACATATTTTAAAAATACAGTCTGAAATACATCTTCCGTATCTGTATAATTTTTCAAGTGTACCATACAGATACGGCGAACTGTATCCGCATATTGCTCAATCGCGCGATTGGCCTCTTGTTCGCTCCTCATTTAAAAAACTCCGCATTTTTTATCTTTTGCATCTCCTATGCGCTCCATAGCCCCTACCTGCTCCATTTTGTGAGCACCTGCCACCGCCATAGTTATCGCAAACACCATCGTTATCCGCGTCTACATAGTTTTGGCCGCAATACCGCCCCGCCGCTCTCACGCCGTCTACTATGGCCTCATAGTTATCGCAAACGCCATTATTATCCGCATCTGCATAGTTTCGTCCGTAGGCAGAGCCAATTGCAAATGTGCTTGTTATTCCGATGGAAATTACCAATACTGCCACAACAACGCCTAAAAGTATCTTTTTCATCTTACTTCCTCCATTTTTATAAGTTTTTTCACTTAGAATACGATTGAAACGGAGGATTCCATTCAAAAAAGAAAAATATTTTAGATAATTTATAAAAGGGATGGCCGCTGTAGTTCGGTTTCGTGGAGAACCTGGGCCACCTTGACAAGAAATCGATAGATAGGGGTGAGCAACTGGAAGTCTTGGCTGAGCTTCTCGGCCAATTGATCCGAAAACAGAAGCTGAGCGTCGGCGCTCTCTGTATAAAACCCGATATTTCTCCGTTCCAGCCAAATTTTTTGCTCTTCCGGTGCCGACTGGTAACGGGGACGTTTAAAGCATTCCCCTTCCATAAGAAACAGGGACTGTTTTTGATAGGCTGCCATTGCCTGTTTAGCGTCCTTGTCCCCTTCCTGTATTAGTTTTCTCATGGTGTTCATATAATCGGTAGAAGCATGGTAGAATCCGCTTCCGTAATTAAAGCCATCGGGGCTAATTTCAAAATAAAGGCCGGGGACTTCTGTGCTGTGCATCTTGCCACGCTTAAAAATGATCCACATATGATCTCGATACCGTGATTTATCCTTGGAATAACGGGTATCTCTCCAAATGCGGCAGATGGTTCTGTCAATTTTGGGTTCGGTGGTCACCTTTGGGTCAATATCCAGCATGGTGGGCGTCAAAGCGATCACCAGCTCCCGCAAAGGCGAGATTACAAAGTCCCGGTATTCTTTTTTGTGGCTTTCAAACCACTCCCGGCTGTCGTGAAGCCGGTTTTCTATTAGAAAATCGATGGTTTTTGGGGAAAAGGGCATGGTGTTTCCTCCTTCATCAAAAACGTAGTACTTTTGCCACATCTTACTTTTTATTTTATTATTTTACTCTCTCTCCTTTCAAAAGACAAGCAACCCTTTTTGTCTCAAAAGCTTGCTCTTTTTTCCAGCTTAAATAAAGATACTTGTGGAAAAACTAAAGTGAAAGGAGCGTGTTATCAATGAAGAAAAACAATCATCCTCCCCGCCCCTATGATGCGGTGGATGAAGAGGAGCTTTATGAAGAAATGATGGATGTTGCGTCTTCTACCGAATGCACCGGACTGATGCCAACACCACCGGTAACCAAGCGAGAAACGGAATCCTACTCTAAAATTTATGATATCCCTCTGGCAAAAGACGAAACCGTAGATCACATGACCGACCATCCCAATACGTAGGAAAGCGCACGGCAGTTTCTCTGCCGTGCGCTTTGAGTTTATGATTTATCTTGTTAATGTGAGGCTTCTGGCGATCTCTTGTATCTGGCTATCGCTAGCCGCTCCTTCATTGATCGAGATAGCCACATATCG
This sequence comes from Zongyangia sp., assembly GCF_965361945.1. NCBI lineage: Bacteria > Bacillati > Bacillota > Clostridia > Eubacteriales > Oscillospiraceae > Zongyangia > Zongyangia sp. The sequence goes on from NZ_CBDTOK010000003.1 coordinate 35,314, forward strand.
AAGCAACTCGGTGTTGTAGGATAAAATGCCTGGATTGTACCAAACCTCTCCTGACGCGTCCCCCTCCCGGTGATAAATCTGCACCGTAGCGGTACAGGTGGTCTCTGTCTGGGTCACCGGAGTATACTCGTTGTCCCAATTGACCATGGAGCCCAACATCAATTGATTATAAACGGAACGGTAAAAATTCTCTGCCGTTGTTCCTTCATATAACTCAAAATCGCAGTAGCTGATGGTTCCAATCTGTTCATCCCCCCTGTAAATGGCTACAGGGGCGTACAAAGTTGTTTCATTGGGTAATATGAGTCTGAGTTCCCAGTCTTCTGGCAGCTCCAGTTGAAGCTGAAAAGTATTCCCATCCGCCTCTCGGTAGGTTAGGGACGCAGTTCTACTTTCCAAGATGAACCGCACCGAAGTATCCCACAGAGGAACTGGCGCCTTCGGCTTTCCTCCCTCAAAAATCCAGGTAAGCGTATCACTATAGAGAACTTCCCCATTCTCCGAGGTGAAGGACACGTCAAAATAGAGTTCCGTTCCATCTATCACATCGCCGCTAAAGAGTTCCTGCTGATAGGTTTTCCCCGGCTCCCAGGAAGCGTTTGCCTCCTCCCCCTCAAAGGCGTGCAGCGACATATGAGACCCATCTCCCATAGGAGCTGTACCGCTGACATGAAGAAAAAGCTGGTACCTATCCGGAATATCAGCGGGAATGGTCATTGCTACCGTCCCGTTCTCAAAAGTAATACTCTGAAACAGGTTTTGAATAAATGCCTCTTCACTAAAATGGGGCGTCGCCTCGAACCATTCTTCCCCTTCTTCACCATATTGCCATATTTCCCCTGTCTCTTTGTCTACTCCTACCAGAATGGCTGGAGGATCACCTTCTCCTTCTGGAGGAAGCTGCACCAGAAAAGCGGCCAAAACCCTGTCCCCCATACTCCGGTCTCCATCCATTTCCACATTATATCCTTGGTACATATTTTCCACAGAGGCCAACATAGTATCAATGTCTAGTTGCGACTGGGAAGCGCTGGGGTTCTCTTGTTCTTCCCTGGGATTGGTCAGCAGCCCCACACCGACGGCAATAACCGCAATCAGCGCCACCACAGCGGCCCAGAAGGCCGGCTTCCGGTAACCCAGCACATTCTTAATCCTCCCCTTGGTGTTCCCCTCTCCAAAGGCAAGGGGTGATCCTCCCACAATGGTTCGTCCTGTAGCCAAAGCCAGCAGGGTCGCCGAATAGCCCCGCTTGGCTTCGCTTCCCAGCTTTTTGATGACGCTTTCATCACAGGACATCTCCATATCCTTGCTGCTGAGAAAAAACGCCAACCATACCAGAGGATTAAACCAGTGCAGGCAGACAAGCAAAAATCCAACAACCTTGACAATATGGTCCTTTCGCCGGATGTGGGTTTGCTCGTGGAGAAGGATATAGCGCCTTTCCTGGTCGGAAAGTCCGGAGGGAAGATATAT
>NZ_CBDTOK010000004.1:0-4759 GCF_965361945.1 Zongyangia sp.
CCCCAATACCAGCGGCAACGTCACCCTCTCCGCCTCCAATGTCAGCGCCATCCCTACCAGCCAGAAGGGAGCGTCCAGCGGCGTGGCCTCCCTGGATACCGCCACCAAGGTGACAGCGGCCCAAACAAGCGCGGACATTATGACCACATCGGGAACAGCGTTGACCCTCAGCTCTACCTACGCCGGGAAGCTGGTGAAGTGTACCAGGTCTTCCGGCACCTGCACCATCACCATCTCCTCCAATACCACAGCGTCCCTCCCGGTGGACACCGAGATCGAGATTGTGAGATATGGGGCGGGAGAGGTGACCATCTCCCCGGCCTCTGGGGTCACCCTCTACAGCAAGGACAGCGCCAGAAGCATTGCCAGCCGCTACGGGGCGGTGAGCCTGAAAAAGATGGGAACCAACGAATGGTGGATGGTAGGTGATCTGGAATGAGGATGAGCCATCGACGATCCCTTTACGGCGGAGGGATTCCACCTGTCCCCGCCAGCTGGGCCGCCCACGCAGTGGTAGCTTCCACCGGCAGCTGGAGCCCTGATACAGCAGGATGGTACCGCTTCTATGTCATTGGCCAGGGGGGCAATGGAGGAAGCGGCGACCGGCAGTATAGTACAAGCTCTCTCCTTATCAACCGGGCTGCGGGGGGAGGCGGCGGAGGCACCGGAGGGGTGGCTGTCCATCAGCTTTACCTTACTCCCAGCAACAGCGTCTCCATCACAGTAGGAGACAGCCAGACAACGTTGTCCTTTGATGGGCAAACGGTGACCGCCACAGCGGGAAGCAACGGTGGAAATGGTGCCGCCTCTGCTTCCAACCCGGGAGCTGGAGGGGCGGGAGGCACAGCCTCCGGCGGCAACGTCTCCAACATTGACGGAAGCCAGGGAGGCAACGGCGGGTTTAACTCAAGCGGTTCCAGTACATCGTCACTTTCCGCCCAGGGCGGAGCAGGAGGAACGCCAACAACGGCTATGAAATACGTAGCTTCAGCAGCCTCAAGCGGGGCGGCGACTGGTGCGGCGGCTCCCTACAGCACGGATGTGTCCAGTCCACAACTAGGAGGCGGTGCTTCCGGAGGTGGTGCTAGAAGCAGGAGTTCCGGATATAGCGGCGGAGCGGGAGCCCCAGGCGGTGTGGTCATCGAGGCCGGCGCGTAGAAAGGAGCGAATACATATGAAGAAGATATCGACAGAAACCATGGTGAGGACGATTGTGTTAGCTTTTGCCCTTCTCAACCAGGTGCTGACCATGTTTGGGGTCAACCCCCTCCCCTTCTCAGAAGAGGAGGTATACCAGGGCTGTACCGCCCTGCTGACGGTGGCCTCCTCCCTCTGGGCCTGGTGGAAGAATAACTCCTTTACCCAGGCCGCCATCCAGGCCGATGAGGTCCTCAAGAAAAATAAGGAGGGCGCGGATAATGAGCAATAGCCCGCTCGTGAACTATGTTAAGATCAGCCCTAACAAAAACAGCCCCCGAAATCACAAGATCGATACCATCACCATCCACCACATGGCGGGAAACCTCTCGGTGGAAACCTGCGGCAACCTGTTTGCGTCATCTTCCCGGCAGGCCAGCGCCAACTATGGCATCGGCAGCGACGGCAGGGTGGGGATGTATGTGGAGGAAAAAGACCGCTCCTGGTGCTCCTCCAACGGGGACAATGACCATCGGGCTATCACCATTGAGGTAGCCAACGACCAGATCGGGGGAAACTGGCATGTCAGCGATACCGCCTTGGAGAAGCTCATCGAGCTTTGCGCGGACATCTGCAAAAGAAACGGCATCCCAAAGCTCAATTACACCGGGGACACAAAGGGCAATCTGACCATGCACAAGTGGTTTGCGGCCACGGCCTGCCCTGGGCCTTATCTGGAGAGCAAGTTCCCCTACATTGCGGAGCAGGTCAACCAGAGGCTGGGAGGCTCCGGCGGGGAAACCGCGAAACCGGATGACGCCCTCTACCGAGTTCAAACAGGTGCTTTCAGCAAGAAAGCCAATGCCCAGGCCATGGCGAAGCAGTTAGAGGCCAAGGGATACAGCACCTATCTGGTGCAGGTAGACGGTCTCTACAAGGTGCAGACAGGAGCCTTTTCGGTAAAAGCCAATGCTGACAACCTCTGCGAGAAGCTCAAAAAGGACGGTTTCTCCGCCTTTGTGGCAAAGGGAAAGGAGGGCCTGGCATGAACTGTGAAGCCTGCCCCCAGGAGGATCGGATCAAGGCGCTGGAGGAGGACAGCCAGCGCAACCAAAAGACCCACAAGGAATTTTTCAGCAGGTTTGAGACCCTCAACCTGGAGGCGGCCGGCATCCAGAAGGACTTTCAGAATATCCTGCTGGTCCTCAACGAGGTGAAAGCGGACGTCAAAGAGCTCAAGGACAAGCCCGCCCGCCGGTGGGAGAGCGTGGTCAACCTAGTGCTCCAGTGGGCGGTGCTGGGGCTTTTGGCCGCCGCCATGATCTTTCGATGAGAAAGTCCCCTATTTCTTTAGAAGAAATAGGGGACTTTCTTTGCTATTAATGATAATTTATTTTGGAACAAAAATAAAAATTGTAATAATTTTGTTGGTGGAATTTTATTGTATTGATGGCGCTATTGAGGTATACATAAGATGAAAAGAAAAAACGCCGACAGTTTCAAAAGAGGAGGGGATTTGATGATCAGCAAGGGAAGATTCTGGAGAGCGGCCATACTACTCCTGCTGCTGGGCGGAGGATTTTGCCTCCTTGCCCTGGCGGCACAGGCTGGGGACAACAGCTACCGGCAGCCATGGCTTTCCCTCCTGGCATGGTCGCTGCCGCCCCTGGCCGCCTTGGGGATGGGAGCGGTTGCCTGCCTGGATGGGCTCCGGGAGAAGCTGCGCTCCTTCCGGTGGGATGGCGCCTGCTGGGCAGCCCTCCTCCTGCTTCTGCTGGCCTTTGCGCGGATTTTGTCCTACGGGCTCTGGCTGATCTGGCCCGCTGCCTGGAATGGGCTGCTGGAGATAGGGATCCACGGCGTTGGCGGCATGGATGTGCTGGCCGGCTTTCTGGCCTCCTTTACCCTGGCAGGGGGATTTGACAAACAATAAAAGCGGCGGATGAGAACAAAAAAGCCCGGAGCTGCCTGCTCCGGGCTTTCTATTTTTAATTTGGGTATAGGAGAAAATTCCGAGAATCAGCTGGCTGCTGGGAATGAGGATAAGCTTATATGAACCAGGAAGTGGCTATTTTTCGATAAATCACCTCTGGTGTCCCCTATTTCTGTCAATTTCGAAGGTCTAGATACCGGAGTACCCGGTAAATCCGCTCCCGGCCGTTTTTGATTCCCCGGCTGACGCTGGATTTGTTGACCCCTCGGTCCTGGGCGATCTGGGTCATACTCTCCCGGCCAAAGTAATGCCGGGTCATATACTCCAGCTGCAAGGGGGTCAGCTCCTCCTCCATCACCCGGCGGAGAATCTGCTTGGCCTTTTTCAGCTGCCGGCTGTTGTCCTCCCCGGTCTGAGCGGCAAACCGCTCCAAGCTGGCCCGGTCGTATAGATGAAAGTCAAGACTCCAACGGGAACCCATGGCGCCCCTCCTTCTCCCAATAATGGGTCAGATATGCCGAAATTTTCCGCAGATCCAACAGTTCCGCATACAGGGCCGCTACCCGGCCCTCCAGCAGGAGGCTTTCCTCCCCCCGCGCCGTCTTCTGCTCTTCCTTGAGCCTGGCCAGCCGGGCTTCTACCTGCTCCGCTGTCCTGCGGTATTCAACTGCCAACTCCTGTAAATTCATGGCGCACCTCCCTTGATCGTCCGGTGGGTTATGTTCCAAACAGCCTGTCCCCATGACCCGCGGGCAGGCAACGCTGGTGTAATCTTCCAAAATTCCTTGTTTGTTCTTTAATTCCATTGTATCATGCATATTGAGTTGTATCAATACTCAATTTGCACAAATTATCTCCAAAATTTTCTGAATTATCCTGATAAGCCATGGAAACTAGAAAACTATGTTCTTTTTAAAGCGACCGGACGCACAGGATAAAATTCCCTGCCCAGCCGTTACAGTTTTTTCATGAAAAATGCACGGCGGTTGTGGTATCCTGTCTTTAGAACAGGGTAAGGAGGAATCCTCTATGAAAAAAGGGCTGGTTTTGGCGGGCGGCGGTTCCCGGGGAGCCTATCAAATCGGGGTATGGCAGGCCCTGCGGGAGCTGGATTTCCAGATCCAGGCGGTGGCGGGCACCTCGGTGGGCGCCCTCAACGCCGCCATGGTGGCTCAGGATGATTTTGAGGGGGCCCTGGCCCTCTGGGAGCGTCTGACCACCGGCGACATCCTCGCCATCGGCGGAAAAGAGGAGGCCGGGAAAGGGCTGATCCAGGAAGCCAGGGCCGCGGTGGGCAATGTGTTGGGCGGGATAGACGCCACCCCCCTCCACGACCTGGCTTACCGGGTGCTGGATGAGGAAAAAATCCGGCGCAGCCCCATGGATTTTGGCCTGGTGACCGTCCGGTTCCCAGACTTTAAGCCGGAGGTCCTGCTGGCGGAGGAGATCCCCCAGGGGAAGCTTGTGGATTATGTGCTGGCCAGCGCCGCCTGTTTCCCCACCATGAAAAGCTATGAAATCGACGGCCGCCAGTATATCGACGGAGGCTATTACAACAACCTGCCCATCCAGATTGCCTACCGGCAGGGGGCCAGGGACATCATCGCCGTGGACCTGAAAACCCTGGGCATTGTCCGGCCGGCCCGCTATCCCGACGCTAGGATCCGGGTGGTCAGCTGCCACTGGGAC
>NZ_CBDTOK010000005.1:0-19829 GCF_965361945.1 Zongyangia sp.
GGCGCGGTCTGCTCTCTGCAGGAGCTGTCTATAAAAAAATACTCCTCCTCCCGCCAAATGTCAACGACATCGGTCAGGGACGAGGAGTTTTTCCACGTGTTGCCACCCTGCTTGGGCAAAACACAGTTTTGCCCCGCTCATTTCCCTTAACGCGGGATACGTGCCGCCCTACGCTTTCCGGTATGGCCGGAAGTTCAGGCGGCCTGCTGAGCGGGTGTCTGTTCACCAGGATGCGTCATGGCCCGAACCGGCTCTCAGCCCATGGCCGGTCCTCTCTTCTGCTGCCCGCAAACGGCTACTTTTCCCGCTTTGGCGCATTTATTTGTTGGTTATATCAAGGCCGCTTACGACGCAAGCGGCGGGAATCAGCAGCGCTATTTCACGCCGCTGGGATTGACAATATTTCTCCAGTCTAAATCGCCCCGCTCCAGGCTGTGGATCAACGCCTCCGCCGTAGCAATATTGGTTGCCACGGGGATGTTATGCACATCGCAAAGGCGGAGCATGTCCGCTTCTTTGGGCTCATGGGCCTTGGGGGTTAAAGGATCCCGGAAGAATAACAGGAGGTCAATCTCATTACAGGCAATCCTTGCGGAAATCTGCTGGTCTCCGCCCTGGGATCCGCTGAGAAAACGGAAGACCTGAAGCCCTGTTGCCTCAGAAACCAGTTTTCCCGTCGTGCCGGTTGCGCAGATGCTGTGCCGGCTCAGAACGCCGCAATAAGCGATGCAGAATTGTACCATAAGTTCCTTTTTTGTGTCGTGTGCGATGATTGCTATATTCAAACTGATTCCCTCCCCTTAAGTTGGTATCTTCAAAACTGTGTTGTTATGCTGTCTCGTGTTTCTTACTCATCCCTAACGGACGATCAGCGGCACATCTTCTCCCATCAACCGTCCTGCAATGGCGTTAAAAATTCTTTGGGAGCGGCTTTCTTCCGCAATAGGCTGCCCTTTGGCGGTGCGTACCGCCAGCTCCGGATCCTCTGGGATCACGCCGAGTAACTGGACTCCCACCAAATCGATGACCTCGTCTAAATCAGAAAACAGCTTTTGTTTTAGGAATTTTGCCCCCACCCGGTTGATAATCAGCCTCTGGCTGACAAGGTTCTCCCTATCCAGGAGATCCGACATAGCCCTTCCATCCCGTACTGCCACAGGATCGGGCGTTACAACCACCAGCCCACGGCTGCAGATGTCAGCGCCCACTGTAAAGCCACAGCTAAGTCCAGCTGGAGCGTCGATCAAGATGATGTCGTAATAATGGGTCAGTCCCTTACACAGAATGGTCAACGGCTTTTTCTTCAGCTCACAGGACGGATCCCGCGGCGCACCCAGAAGAGAAAGCCCCCGTTGATATGGGCACTCTAAAATCGCCTTAATAGGTTCACAGCGCCCTTCCAATACGTCGGCCAGGTCAAAAACCGATTTATCCTCCACGCCGAACATAATGTCCAGCCCGCCCAAGCCTGCGTCCATTTCGATGAGAAGCACCTTCTTGCCTCTTTTCGCCAAAGCCGCACCGGTCAAAAGCGATACTGTGGATTTACCTACGCCTCCTTTTCCCGACGTCACCAGAATGATCTCAGCCAAAGAGCCACGTCCTCCTTTATCATCATATCATACCTGTACTGTAAAAATCAAATAAAATCTAGGGCAGTTGTCCCCTTTTGTTCATGTAATTTTATCTAAATTTTTTGAACATTTTTTGACACAACGCCAATCATTTCCAATTTTCAACCCTTCAGGGGAATTTTTGGATATTTTACCCTATATTTTTCTTTACTGTCCGGAAGTTTCCCCCGTGGGCTGGGAAGAAGACGCCGCCGAGGAAGACTCCGCCTGGCTGGCGCTGGAGGAATCGGAGCTTTCCTCCGTTTCCGCCGTTTCACTGGAGCCAAAGAAATACTGGTCAAGTACCTTTTTGGCCACAGGGGCGCCGGTATAACCGTGCCATCCTTTTTCGATGACCACCACGATGGCGATCTGTGGATCCTCCGCCGGGGCAAAGCAGATATAGGTGGAGTTGGGGAACTGCTTGGTTTCCGGGGTACCGGTCTTGGCTGCCACAGTATAGGGATAATCGTCGAAGGTGTGGACAGAAGTTCCCTCTGGGCCTGCCGCCATAATCATACCCTCAATGACAGTCTCAAACACCTCTGGGGTGGAAACAGTCTCCACCACTTCGCTTTCAAAGGTCTCGACGACCTCGTCCTGGTTATAGCTCCTAATTTCCTTGACCACCCGCAGGTTCTTTCTCTCCCCCCGGTTGGCGATGGTGCAGACATAGTTCGCCAGCTGGATGGGGGAGAACTTGTTATCCGACTGGCCAATGGATGCCTGGATTACGTCGCCGGGGTACCATTCCCCGCCCATAGACTCCCGGTATTCCGGGCTGGCCACAACGCCCCGCGCCTCGCCGATCTCAACACCGGTGGGCACTCCCAGGCCCATGGCCCGGGCATATTCCGCAATGGTTTCAATGCCGGTGCGGCGGCCTACATCGTAGAAAAAGATGTTGCAGGAGCGCATAAGGGCCCGCAGCACATTAATATCCCCGTGAACGCTCAGGCAGCCGGGGGTGTAGCTAGGGGCGTAGTACATATAGGTGCCTCCGCAGTTGACGGTGGAATCCGCGGTAATGATCCCTTCGGACAGCGCCGCCGTGGCCACGCAGGGCTTGAAGATAGAGCCGGGCGTATAGGTGCCCTGGAACGCCCGGTTAAACAGAGGGTTAAGAGGATCGTTGGCTAAGGTATCGTAGTTTTCCTGATAGGTGGCCAGATCGTAGGAGGGGTAGTTCACCGCCGCCAGGATCTCTCCGGTTTTGGTGTCCACCGCCACCACCACGCCGGCGTCGGCCTCCTTGCCCTCCCCGGAGGGAGCCGTCTCATTGAGGTATTTGATCTCCTCCTCCAGGGCCTGATATGCCACCCGCTGCAGGTCGCTGTCAATGGTGAGCACCACCGTATTGCCTGCCTCAGGCGCTTTGGTCACCTCCACATTGGTGACAATGCCCTGGTTGGTCAGGGTGATATCGCGGGTTCCGTTTTCCCCCCGCAGATAGCTTTCAAAGTACTGTTCTATTCCGCTTTTGCCCACCGTGTCGTTGAGCAGGTAGCCCTGCTCCTTGAGTTCGGCGTATTCCTCCGCGTAGATGGGGCCGATCTGTCCCACAATGTGGGGCGCCACCGTACCGTTGACATACTCCCGGATGGGGGTTTCGTAGATATCAGCGCCGGGCAGGTCCAGGTTGTTTTCCTTCACCTTGGAGACCGTCTCCATCGATACGTCGCTGGCAAAGGTATAGGGGTTCTCGATAGAATACCCCTTTTCCACCATCTCATACCGGACCCCGGCAATGATCCGTGTTTCCTCCGGCGTCAGGCCCTCAATGTCATATTCTTCCTCCATGGCGTCCATGACATTCTCTAGGGTGGCCCAGTTTTGCAGCCCCAGGTTTTCCTTAAGCTCGGCTACATCGTCCTCCCGGCCCTCAATAAATTCAAAAGGCTCCTCCATGGTGATGGGCAGATTGTCAATCCACTCCTCGTTGTTTTCCCGGAGGATCTCCACCAGCCGGAGGATCACCTGATTTTCCATATCCTTGGTCATATACACCTTGTCCAAGATGATGTCATAGCCCACCCGGTTTTCAGCGAGAGGCTCCCCATTGCGGTCCACAATTTCGCCCCGAGCCGCCACAATGGTCTGGGTTTTCACATCCCCGGCCTCGGCCAAGGCCAGATACTCCTCCCCCTGGACAATCTGCAGCTGCATCAGCCGCACGCCGAAAAGGGCAAATACGACAAGGACCAGTCCCGCCAAAATTGCGGTCCGCAGCCCAACCTTTGAAATTTTCATGGCAAATCCTCCATTTCGCTGTCAGCTGCCACAGGGCAGGGTCATCCTGCTTCCTACTTATTCTAGCGTCAAAAGTTCTTCAAATCGGGCGCTCAATTTTTTAATGAGAAGATAAAACAGCGGGGTGACCACCAGGGAATACAGGATCACCGGGAAAATGTTGGTCAGCAGCACCCGGGAAATCCCGTCGTAATCCCATAGGGCCAGATTGAAGAAAAAGTCAAACATGCCCCGGAGCAGCAATGTCCCCCCAGAGAGAATCATGCAGGTGAGAAGGGTCGGGCGCATGAGCACATGGACCAGAAGCCCGGCGGCAAAACAGCAGAGCATGAGCACCAATCCGTTGGAGCCGAACAGCTGCCCTGATCCCAGATCACAGAAAAGGCCGGCCACCGCCCCAAAAATAGCGCCTGCAAACTCTCCTTCAAACATGGCGATACACACAGCCAAGGGGACCAGCAATAAGGGCTTCACCCCGAAAATGACAAAAAGGGAGGTGGTGGTCTGCAGCACATATGCAATTATGATAAGTAAAACATAGGAACTCCATTTTAAGATATGGTAAAGTTTTTTTCTCTGCTGCATTTTCTCCCTCCTTTTCTCACGCCCACGGTTTCCTTTGTAACACTGTCCGCCATGCCCGCAATTCAGCCTCGACTAAAACATCAGCACGATATCCCCACCGGGAGGCGGGCCCCTGCCGGGGCGGGAAGTCGCGCTCTGGGTTTTGTTCGCAACACTGCCGCGACACACGCGCTCCTGCGGAGAGCAGATCACGCCCATGGTTTTGTTGGTGACACTGTCGCGATGCCCGCGGCCCAGCCTCGATGGAAACATCAGCGCGATATCCCCCACCGGCAGGTGGGACAAGACAAGGCTTTCAGATCTCCCATCCAAAAGCCTTCTCATTCTTTCTATTCTTCTCTATGCCTAGGCCGCCGGTGTCGTAGTCTCCGGTGGCGTGGTTGTCTCTGAGGAAGCGGTAGCCTCCGGCGCCGTAGTCCCGGATGCGGCTTCAGCATCGCTGGAGCCTTCCGCCTGCTCCTCATCGGACAAGCTGGACTTCTGTCCCAGGAAGGAGGTGATCACCACCACGTCCTTCACATTCAGAATGTCCTCCGCCGGCTGGATGGTGGCCACCAGGGAAACAGAATGGTCATCCGGCCGGATATCGGTCACTGTTCCGATGACAAGTCCCTGGGGATAGGTGCCGCCGGAGCCGGAGGTGGTAATCAGGTCTCCCACTGCCACACTGCTTTCCCGGTCGATATAGATCATCCGGCAAAGGCCCTGGTCCGCAAGTCCGGCATATCCAGTGACAATGCCGGTATCCTGGGTCTGGGAGTCGTAGGCGCCCACATTGGTGGAAACGTCCAGGATGGTCATGACCTTGGAGGAGGTCAGGCCCACCTCATAGACACGGCCTACCAGCCCTGCCGAGGTAATGACCGGATCCTCAAAGGACACGCCGTGGAGGCTTCCCTTGTCAATGGTAAAGGAGCCAAACCGTTCATTGGGATCCCGGCCGATGACGGTAGCCGTCTCAAATTGATAGTCAGGGTTGAGTTCTTTGATCTCTAAAAACTGCTTGTACTGCTCGTTTTCCGCCTTGATCTTCTCATAATCCACCAACTTCTGGTTGAGCTCGTTAATCTGCGCCTGGAGCTCCTCATTTTCCTCCTTAATGGAGGAGGCGTTGACAAACTGGGAGAAAAACTCCGTGGCGCCATGAGCAATGGAAGAGGAGATCTTTTGCAGCGGAGCGGTAATGGTACTCATCAGTTGGGAGGTAAATCCGGCCAGCCCCTCCTCAGAGGTGGCGCCCCGGATCATAAAGGCGACCAGGACGATGACCAGGGCGATTAACACCTTAAACCGCCAGCTTTTGATAAAGTCCTGCACCCTGTCACCTTCCTTTCCTGTAATGTGTGACAAATGCTGACATGCTCTGGAAGAATTCAAGCAGCCCCCACAGACACCCAAAAGGCCGTGGGGACTGCATCCGCAAGATCATATTTCTATCTGGAAGGATTAATACTTGCTGTCGTCTGCCAGCACTTCTTTATATTTATCCAGTCCCTCCAGCACAACGCCGGTTCCCTTGGCTACGCAGTCCAGAGGATCCTCAGCAATATGCACCGGCATACCGGTCTCCTTGGAGACCAGAATATCCAGCCCCTTGAGGAGGGCGCCGCCGCCGGTCAGGGTGATGCCGTGGTCGATAATGTCCGCGGAAAGCTCCGGCGGAGTCTTCTCCAGGGTGGTGCGGATAGCATCCAGCACCGACGCCAGAGGATCTGCCAGGGCATCCCGGATCTCTGCCGGGGTAATCATAATGTTCTTGGGCAGGCCGTCTACCAGGTTGCGGCCCTTGATCTCCATCGGCGCTTCCCCTTCATACTCGTGGGCGGAGCCGATGTTGATCTTGATATCCTCAGCGGTTCTCTCACCGATGAGAAGATTATATGTCTTTTTGACGTAGTTGATGATGGAAAGGTCAAATTCATCGCCGCCCACCCGGACAGAACGGGCCGCTACAATGCCGCCCAGGGAGATAACCGCCACCTCGCTGGTGCCGCCGCCGATATCCACCACCATGTTGCCGGTGGCCTCTGCCACAGGCAGGCCGGCGCCGATGGCCGCAGCCATAGGCTCCTCGATAATGGCAACCTGTTTGGCCCCCGCTTTCAAGGTGGCCTCTTTCACCGCCCGGCGCTCTACTTCTGTAACGCCGGAGGGGATGCAGATGATGACTCTGGGACGGGCCAGAGCGGAATTGTTGCATACTTTTTTAATAAAAATCTGCAGCATGCTGGCAGTAATATCAAAGTCGGCGATAACGCCATCCTTCAGCGGCCGAACCGCTACAATAGAGCCAGGGGTTCTACCGATGACCTCTTTGGCCTCGTTGCCAACATATCTCACTGTGTCATTGCGGGTATCCACCGCCACAACCGACGGTTCCCGCATGATGATGCCCTTGCCCCGCATAAAAATCAACGTATTGGCAGTACCCAGATCCACACCGATGTCTTTGGAAAAAGAAAACATGCTCAAGTTGCCCCTTTCAGTTTCGGGAATGCGCCCCCAATGCCCGGACCTTCCCACAAATATTCCTCAATGATAAGTGTTCCCTATAAAAGCCCCTGCAAGCCGTCATTCTCAGTTTTTTCCGAAATGATGCCGCAGCGGCCAGTATGACAGATGATATCTCAAATATTATACCCTTAAATTCTAGAAACCACAATAAAATTTTTCTTAACAATCCCCTAAAAATGCCCAAAAAACAGATTTTGTCGGATGTGACAACACTGTTTTTCCTTTCCGAACATTTTCCAGCCAGGATGACCGGCTTTTTTCGAAAAATTTCACTTTTTTCTCCAAGCTGGCCGGACATCTTTCTTTTCTATCCATAACTTTGCCATGGTTTGGACATATTTATTCCTGCTCCAGGCTCCTAAGCTCCCGCCGCAGCCGGGCAATGGGCAGCCCCATCACATTGTAATAGTCCCCGATGATCCCCTTGACAAAGACCGCGCCGTAGCCCTGGATCCCGTAAGCTCCTGCTTTGTCAAAGGGCTCGCCCGTTTCCAGATACCACCGGATCTCCCCTTCCTCCATGGGGTAAAACTCCACCTGGGTATGGGCGACAAAGGAACGCTCCTTCTCCCCATAGCGGACGCACACCCCGGTGTAGACGCTGTGGATCCGGCCGGAGAGGCGTTTCAGCATGGCGGCCGCCTCTTGGGCAGAGTGAGGCTTGCCCAGGATCATCCCGTCAATGGCAACCACCGTGTCCGCGGCCACAATCAGATCCTCCGGCCTTTGGGACGCGGCCATCCGGGCCTTGCGCTGGGCCAGCATCTCCACCGCTTCCGCCGGCGGCGTCCCCGGTGGGATGGTCTCATCCGCATCCACCGGCAGGGTGATAAAATCCCGCCCCAAGAGCCCCAGAAGTTCCTTCCTTCTGGGGGATTGGGAGGCCAAAACCAGCTGCATTGTATATTTCCTCCTTTTTGCGCCTAGCGTCTGCCACCTGCAGAGGATGACGCGCTCTTGATTTCGATTATGCTATTGCCTCACGCGCACGGACTCAATTTGCAACACCGCCGCGTAGCCCGCGTTTTTGTTTTAATGAGAGCCACAGCGCGACGACCTCCACCGGCAGGTAGCGGCCCTAGCGGGCAGCAGGACGCGCACGGACTCAATTTGCAACACCGCCGCGTAGCACGCGTTTTTGTTTTAACTTAGGGCCACAGCGCGACGACCTCCACCGGCAGGTGGCCCCTCCCGGGGCGGGAGGACGCGCATTGAGTTTTATTTGCGACACTGCCGCGTTGTCCGCAACTATGTTGCGATTGACACATAAGCGCAACTTGGGAGCGGGCACTGTCCGCTTAGAGCCGCCGGATTGCTGCCTTATAGGCGAAGATGGACAGCACCAGGCAGATCACATGGGCCACGGTGATGTTGATGGTCAGCCCAAAGGCCAGGGAAAACACATGGAGATCCATGACAAAGGGCGCGCTGGGGGAGATGCCAAAGGATTGGGAAAAGCCCAGCCAGGAGAGAAAGGATACATTCTGACAGGCGCTGGCCACCAGGGAACCGATGACGATGCCGCCCACCACAAACAGAAGGAGCAGCAGATTTTTCTTCCATTTCATCTTGATTCGCCTCTTCCCCTATTTGCCGGTGGAGCCAAATCCACCGGTTCCCCGGCGGGTGGGAGTCAGCTCCTCCACCTCTTCGATATCCGGAGTCATCACCGGCATAATGATCAGCTGGGCGATTCTATCCCCAGGCTGGACAATAAAGGGGGTATCCAGTTGGTTGATGAGGCCCACGATAATCTCCCCCCGGTAATCGCTGTCAATGACGCCTACGCAGTTGGCGGGAGTCACCCCATGCTTGATGCCCAGGGAGCTTCTGGCAAAGATAAAACCGGCAAATCCAATGGGGATTTCGCAGGCGATGCCGGTGTGGATTTGGCAGATCTCATGGGAGCCAATCTCCACCGGTTCCTTCAGCAGGGCGTAAAGATCAATTCCCGCGCTGTGAAGGGTTGCTCGAAAGGGGATCTTTGCCCCTTCCTCCAATTTCTTAATCCGCAGTGACTGCATGCGTCTCCACTCCTTTTTACTGTACTTTTCTATAATAAAGGCCCCGGGTGGCGCCTTCTACCGGCCGCCCCTCCAGGAATCCTTCCACAATCTTATCCGCTTCCTCCCGGCTCTCCCGGGTAAAATAGAGGGTCAAAAAATCCACGCCCTCCATCTCCTCCTGCCGGTCCGCCATGGAAAGGGGCACCGCATTATAAAGCTCCATGGCCTCCCGTCCCTCCTCACAGGCGGCGGGAAAATGCCGGCCTGTCCGGTCGGTGAGGGTATGAAAGCCCCGGCCGCATTTTTGACAGCCCATGGCGTTTTTCACCACACAGTTGCGGGTGAGCATCAGAGGCAGGTAGCCGTAAGCCAACAACCCTCGGCGGATCTTTCCGCCCAGCCGCCGGACACGGTCCAGGCTCATTTCAAAGGAGAGGGTCACGTCGGCAAGGCCCAGTTTCTCGCACTCCTCCAAAGCCGGGGTGTTGACCAGGTTAAGGCCAAAGTCCCCCGAAACTTCCAGCCCCGCCTCCTGGGCCAGGATAACCCCGCCCAGATTGCCGCAGACGGCCCGGCGGCATCCCAGGGCTCTGAGCCTTTCCAGCTGTTCCTTTACTGCCTCTTCCCGGTCAAAAATGGCCCGGGGCAGCTGGGCCCAGAGCCTGTCCGGCGGCAGCTGGCCTGTCAGCTCCTCCCAGTGGGAGAGCAGCTCCCCGGCGGGAAGGATCACCGCCTCGAAAGGGTCCAGCCTCTGGAGCGGCACCTGGTCAAACCGGTCGAACCGGGCCCGCAAGCGGGGCGCTCCCCGGCGGCGGTAGGATGTTTCCACCTTGACCGGCACCGGCGCAAAGGGAGTAGGCTCCACCTGCCGGCGGTCTTGGGTCAATGCGTCCAGCGCTTCCCGGCGCAGGGCGTTTAACTGGGACACCGGCACCATGCTGATCCCGTCGGTATCCAGCGTAAGTTGCTCGAGATAAAAGGCGGTGCCCCCGGTCTTTTCCAGGGCCCGGCGGACCATGGCCTCGTCGGTGGGACGGCGCTGGGCCAGCTGGGGAGGCTCCCCTGCGGCTGTCCGCCTCCTGCCTTGGGGATCGGTGACGGTCAGGGACACCGGTTCCCCCTGCCGGACGGTGAGCGCCATCTCCACCGGCACCCGCTGGGTGGGATGCTCATAGAGCCGGGCCAGCTCCCCCAGCACCCCGGCGGCGGAGAGGACGTCCTCCTTCTGCCGGGTGCCGAACATCTCCCGGCCCAGCTTGCCGTCAAAGTAGCCGCTGGTAAAGCCGCTGCGGGAAAAGACCGCCTGCAAATTTTGCAGGGCAGTGCCGTCCGCCTTCCCTTCATCCAGGATCTGCCGCAGGGCACTGACCGAAGCCGCCACATATTCCGGCCGCTTCATCCGCCCCTCGATTTTCAGGCTTTTGACCCCCAGCTCCCCCAATTTCTCCGCCTGCTCCACCAAGGACATGTCCTTGAGGGAAAGGGCGTATTCAGCGCCGTCCGGCGCCTTCATGGGCAGGCGGCAGGGCTGGGCGCAGAGCCCCCGGTTGCCGCTGCGGCCGCCAATCATTGAGGACAGGTAGCACTGCCCCGACAGGCACATGCAAAGCGCCCCGTGGACAAAGGCCTCCACCTCGATCTGGGATTCCCGGGTGATGGCGGCAATCTCCTTCTGGGAAAGCTCCCGGGCCAGGACCACCCGGTCGTAGCCCAGCCGCTGCAGCATCCTTACCCCGCTTTTGTTGTGGATGCTCATCTGGGTCGAGCCGCTGATCCGAAGGCCTGGCGCGCACCGGCGCAGCAGAACATACACCCCCAGGTCGGCGGCGATGATCTGATCCACCCCGGCCCGGCAGGCCAGGGCAATGGTGGAAAGCAGGCCGGGCAGCTCATCATCGAATACGGCGGTGTTGATGGTCATGTAAATTTTAGCCCCGTATAGGTGTGCCTGCCGCACAGCCTCACACAGGGCCTCCTCGTCAAAATTATGGGCATTTCTCCGGGCGTTGAAGTCTCCCGCTCCCAGATAGACCGCGTCCGCGCCGGTATACAGGGCCGCCAGCAGGGAATCCATCCCCCCGGCCGGGGCCAAAATCTCTGGCTTTGCCAATTTATACCTCCGGGGACATCCTGCCCGCAGCCTTCAGCTGGCGCTTATAGGACGCCACTTCCTTTTGAAGCCGTTCCAGCTCCCGTTTGGTTTCGTCCACCTCGATGCGGGCCTTGGCCGCGTCCTCCAGATAATCTTTCAGCTGCCGCCGCATATTGTCGGCGTTGGCGTTGGCTTTGTTGCAATCATCCAGGTAGGACAGGGAGCAGAGGATCAGGGCTGTCAGGATGGACATATTGGGATTGCTTTCCATCATAGCCTGGGCTTGGTTGTCGATCTGATAGGCCAGCTCCTTGACGTATTCTTCCTTTTCCGGGGTGGCGATGATGTAATCACTGCCACAGACATGGATTTTCACTCTGTTTGTATTTTCCATTTTCTCAGGTCCTCCATGGTATGTCATTCCCGCAGGACCGCGGGCGTTTTCTGATTCCTTCACCCCGATAACATTGGGGATTGCTTTCATTATAGTATATTTTTTAGCCCGATGAAAGCCATTTTTCTCCCAGCGGCGGAGAAAATTGCTTTCTCTTCACCAGACTATGCAATTTCTTGCCGCAATCGACCAATTTCTTGACAATTTTACACAAAACAGAGAATAATATTCCTGAAAATTAATACAATTTTACTTGGAATGGTTGATTCATTCTGAAATTCGTATTATACTTAGTAATAACTCTGATTTTCTAGGAACTTGTGCCAAGAGACAACGAACAGGCATGGAGTTAACCGGCCCCCGAATCTTGCCGGGAGGGCCGGCGCATCACCGCAGGGCAGCGCGCCCAGCGGGTACCGCCAGCGGCAGCGGAACTGGAGGTTTTATTTTGAGTAAGCTTTTCACCAGTGATGAGATAAAAAACAAGTTGGTAACCATCCTCGACCGTCAATTCGGCGAAACGCCGGCCACCGCGTCGGACCGGATCTTTTACAAGGCCTGCGCCATGATCCTCCAGGACGTGCTCATTGAGAAGCGCAAGCAATTCGCCAGTGAAAAGACAAGCCACGGGGAAAAGCGGGTCTATTATCTCTGCATGGAGTTCCTCATGGGCCGCTCCTTAAAAAACAACATCTATAACCTGGAACTGGTAGACGAGTTCAAAGAGGCCCTGGCCTCCTTTAATGTAAAGCTGGAAAACCTATATGAATGCGAGCCTGACGCGGGCCTTGGCAACGGCGGCCTGGGCCGCCTGGCCGCCTGCTACCTGGACGGCATGGCCACCCAGGAATATCTGGGCACCGGCTACTCCATCCTCTATGAATACGGCATCTTCAAACAGCGGATCATCGACGGCTGGCAGACCGAGCTGCCTGATAACTGGCTCCCCGGCGGCGACATCTGGCTTTCCGAACGGCTGGACCGGGCGGTGGACATCCATTTCGGCGGCCAGATTCACGAGTTCTGGGACAACAACTACCACCATATCGACCACGTCAACTACACCTCCGTCAAGGCGGTGCCCTATGACATGTACGTCTCCGGCTACCGGACCAAGGGCGTCAGCCGCCTCCGTCTGTGGAAGGCCGTCTCCCCCGGCATCGACATGGAAATGTTCAACAAAGGCGATTATGTCCAGGCTTTGGGGCAAAACTCCTATGCCGAGGCCATCAGCAAGGTCCTCTACCCCAACGACAACCATCTAGAGGGCAAGAACCTGCGGCTGCGCCAGCAGTATTTCCTGGTGGCGGCTTCTATCGGGGATATTGTCCACTCCCACCTGATGACCTACGGCACCCTGGAAAACCTCAGCGAGAAGGTGGCCATCCACATCAACGACACCCATCCGGTGCTGGCCATCCCCGAGCTGATGCGGATTCTGCTGGACGACTGCGGCTACAGCTGGGATAAGGCTTGGACCATTGTCACCCAGACCTTTGCCTATACCAACCACACCGTCATGAACGAGGCCCTGGAGCGTTGGAACGAGGATCTCTTCAAGCTCCTCCTGCCCCGGATCTATCAGATCGTGGTGGAGATCAACAACCGCTTCACCCGGGAGCTGTTTGAGCGCTGGCACAAGGATGTGGATCAGATCAACCGCCTTTCCATCATCTTCAACCATGAGGTCCGCATGGCCAATCTGGCGGTCTGGGCCTGCCACAGCGTCAACGGTGTATCCAAGCTTCACTCCGACATCCTCAAAGACTCCCTCTTCCACGAGTTCTATGAGATCGAGCCCAAGAAGTTTAAGAATGTTACCAACGGTATCGCCGCCCGCCGGTGGATGTATCAGTCCAACCCCGGGCTGACCCAGCTGGTTACCGACCTGATTGGCGACGGCTTTATCAAGCATATGTCAGAGCTGAAAAAGCTGGAGGCCTTTGCCGACGACAAGACGGTGCTCCAGGAGTTTGCCCGGATCAAACGGGAAAACAAGGCTTATTTCTCCGACTATATTAAGGAGCACACCGGAGTTGTCATCGACCCCGATTCCATCTTTGACGTGCAGGTCAAGCGGCTGCATGAATATAAGCGGCAGCACCTCAACGCCCTGCATATCCTCTCCCTCTATCAGAAGCTGAAAGCAAACCCCAGCACCCCCTTCACCCCCCGCACCTTTATCTTCGGGGCCAAGGCGGCGCCGGGCTACTATATGGCCAAACAGATCATCCGCTTCATCTGCGCCCTGGCCAAACACATTGACAACGACCCGGATGTCCGGGGCCGGATCAAGGTCGTCTATCTGGAAGATTACAATGTGACCCTCTCCGAAATCCTGGCACCCGCCTCCGAGATCAGCGAGCAGATCTCCCTGGCCGGCACCGAGGCTTCCGGCACCGGCAACATGAAGCTGATGCTGGGCGGCGCCATCACCTTGGGCACCTATGACGGGGCCAATGTGGAAATCTATGACAGTGTGGGGGATGAAAACTTCATCCGCTTTGGCATGTCCACCCAGGAGGTGGCCCAGCTGCGGCCCCACTACAATCCCCGGGAAATTTATAACAAGAACCCAGAGATCAAAGGCCTGGTGGATGTCCTCTACCATGGCATTGACGGCAATGTCTTTAACGAAATCGCCACCTCCCTGGCCACCAGCGACCCCTATATGGTGCTGGCTGACTTCGAGTCCTACAAACAGGCCCACCAGAAGGCGGAGCAGCTTTACAGCGACACCTTAGGCTGGCAGCGGATGAGCCTCATCAACGTGGCTAACGCCGGCATGTTCTCCGCCGACCGGGCGGTAGACGATTACGCCCGGGACATTTGGTACCTGAAATAGCCCTTCCATCGCAACTGTACGGGATGCTTGCCCTCTGGGGCGGGCATCCCTTTACCCTGTTTTCCCCTGTTCTCCCCTGTTCTCTGGGATTTTGTAAGGAGGTCTTTTCTCCATGGAAGCATGTCTGTTTGACAGCACACTCTTAGAATATAAAGCGCCCTTCGGCGCTGTCAAAGCCGGGGAAGAGGTGGTGTTTCACCTGCACCTGGCCAAGTGCGCCACCCTATTAGCCCCCCGCCTTGTCATCTATAAAGCCGACCACTACGACGAGCCCCACTATGTCCCCATGGCCCTGGAACGGGTGAAGATGGATTACAACGTCTTTTCCTGCTCCTTTGTCCAGGAGACCCCCGCCCTCCTCTTCTACTGCTTTGAGGCGGTGACCGGGGACCAGGTGATCCCCATCCGGCGCAAGGGGGATTTTACCGCCAAGTTCAACCTGGCCGGCGGGGACCTGTGGCAGCTGACCGTCTACGACAAGGATTTCCACACCCCGAAGGACCTGCGGGGCGCTATCATGTACCAGATCTTCCCCGACCGGTTCTATTTTAGCGGCACTCCCAAGGAGAATGTCCCTGAGGACCGGGTGCTCCGCTATGACTGGGGCGGACAGCCTCAGTACCTGCCTGACAGCCAGGGCATTGTCCGCAACAATGACTACTTCGGCGGGGACCTCAAGGGCATCCAGGAAAAACTGCCCTACCTCCAGTCTTTGGGGGTGACCCTGCTCTACCTCAACCCCATCTTTGAGGCCCACTCCAACCACCGCTACAACACGGCGGATTATATGAAAATCGACCCCCTCCTGGGCACCGAGGAGGATCTGCGCCAGCTATGCGCCGAAGCCAAAAAATACGGTATCTCCATCATCTTAGACGGGGTCTTTTCCCATGTGGGCAGCGACAGCCTCTACTTTAACAGGGAGGGACGCTATCCCACCCTGGGGGCCTATCAAAGCCAGGAGAGCCCTTACAGCAGCTGGTTCCACTTTATCCAGTTCCCCAAAAGCTACAAAAGCTGGTGGGGCTTTGACACCCTGCCAGAAGTAGATGAGGAAAACCCCTCCTACCGGGAGTTTATCTGCGGCAAGGAAGGCGTCCTCCGCCATTGGCTGGACTGCGGCATCAAGGGCTTCCGGCTGGATGTGGCCGATGAGCTGCCCGACAGCTTCCTGGATCTCATCCACGACACCCTCAAGGGCTATGATCCTGAGAAGTTCCTCCTGGGCGAGGTGTGGGAGGACGCCTCCAACAAGATTAGCTACGGGGTGCGCCGGCGCTATCTTCTAGGGGGCCAGCTGGACAGCGTCATGGATTATCCCTTGATGGAATCCATCCTCAGCTATCTGCGCCATAAGGATGGCTATGGCTTTTCCAACACCATCCTGACCCTGCTGCAAAATTATCCACGGCCGGTTATCGACGTGCTGATGAACCCCCTCTCCACCCATGACACCGCCCGGGCTATCACCGTCCTGGCCGGGGATCCGGTGCGCCAGAACGACCGGAACTGGCAGGCTACCCACTATCTCAACCACGAACAGTACCAGCGGGGCATTGCCCTGCTCCGGCTGGCCTTTACCCTCATCATGTTCCTGCCCGGCATCCCCTGCATCTACTACGGGGATGAAATCGCCATGCAGGGCTACAAGGATCCCTTCAACCGGGGCTGCTTTGCCTGGAACTGCCTGGTGGAAAATGAGGAGCCGGCCGCCATGCTGGAGTTTGTCCGCACCCTGACCGGCATCCGGGAGCAGTGTAAGGCGATCATCCTGGGGGACTATGTGCCCTATATCGCCGACAATTTTGTCTTCTCCTTCCTCCGTCAGACCGAGGAGGAGGCCCTGCTCGTTATCGTCAACCCCAGCGACAATCCCATGCGGATTCCGCTGCCCCCCCGCTTTGCGCACGCGCAGGTACTGCTGGGCGGCGAGATCCAGGAAGGGGTCTGTGTGGTGCCGCCCCTTTCCCCCGCCCTCATCCGCGGCGGAGCGGCCAAAGGATGGCCCCACAAACAGGGGAAGGCCAATAAATCCGGAGCCTTCGGCGGCTTTTCCCGCCGGGGCCATTCATAAGGGAGGCGTATCCCATGGGAAGAAGGGATCATCGTTTTCTCATCACCTACCGGCAGAACAGCTTTGGGGAGGAAATCCGCATCCTGGTGGACAGGGAAACCGGCGTCAACTACCTGATGCAGATTCTCTCCAACGGCGGCAGCGGTATCACTCCGCTGCTGGGCCGGGACGGAAAACCCATCATCTCCCCCATTTCCGGTGAGGAAAACTAACCGAGACAGAAGAAGGAAGGGGCGCAAAATTGCGCCCCTTCCTTCTTGCTTTTTTTACAGGAGGATATATCCCAGTGCCAACAGGAGCTTGAGATCCGCTCCCTCCCGGTGGAGGAAGTAGATCAGTCCCAGCAGCATTAAGCTGTCCTTTTCAAAGAGGTTGATGCCCTCCGGGCCCAAAAGCTGATCCAACAGCCCTCCTGTGCCCGATGGCTGCCCCTCCGGCGGCCGGTCCCGATTCTGTCCCGGCTGTCCCCCCAAACCCAGGGAGCCCAGCAGTTTTCCCAGGTCAAAGGCAGGCCCCGGCGGTGGACGGCGGTTCCCCGGATGGGTGCCGCCGCCTCTGGAGCCTCCGGAGCCGGCACTGTGGGGGGTATGTTCTTCCCCACCTGCCCGAGACCTTGGATCCCGGGAGGCAGCTTCCTCCCGGCAGCCGCCTGGATGGCTGGCGGGGTTTTGGGGACGGCGCATCCGCTGCCCCCCTCCCGCCGGCATGGCGCCTGGAAAGGGAGAAAACCGGACGCCATTTGTATACCTATTGTTATTATTTTGCCTATTATTCCGATTGGTGTTATTCCTATTTGTATTATTTTGATGGTTATTTCTATTTGTATTGAAACTTCCTTCCCTGGCGGGAGGAGAGCCGGAAGTCCGGGTCTGTTCCTGGCTCTGGGGTCCTTCTCCGTTGGAGCGGGATGGTGCGTTTCCCTGTTGCCCGCTGGAGGACTGGGCGCGGTTGTGCATCTGGCGCATCTGCCGGATGGCATCCTGCTGCATCCGCTCCATCTGCGCAGGGGTAAAATCGTCTCTGACAGGGGTCATCCCAGCAGCCCTCCCAACACGCCGCTCTCCCGTAAAACGGGCAGCAGATCAATGAGCTTCATGATCTTGATTGCATTATCCACCCGGCCTGCCCGTTTTTCGGAGAGGTGGGGCTTGAGAGCCCTGAGAAGGGCAGCGTTTTTGTCATCTCCATTCTGGGCGGATAACACCTTCTGCAGCCCCAGGATCATATTCATGTCGATATCCCCCAGCCCGCCCAGACCGTCGGAAGCCGAAGGGTTGTGTTGCTGGGGGGAATCGGCGGTTTTGCCTTCTCCGCCGTCTGTCCCCAGGTCCAGCCCTAGGGCGCCTGCCATCTCCTTGAGGTTTTTCATCCCCTCCTCGGAGTTTAGCATTTCGGTGATGTTTGCAATCAAGTCATCCATGGCTTATTTTTCCTCCGATAACTGTTTGAGCAGTTGCTTTGCCGCCGGTGTATCCAGCATCTGCTGGATCTTGCCTGGGTCCTTGACAATCTTCTGGAACCGGTTCATATCCACCTTACCGCCCTGCACTGCGTTTTGCACATTGCCCTGCTGCAGCTGGCTTTTGAGCTGGTCCGGGGAGACCCCCAGCTTTTTCGAAGCCATGGAGAGCAGCTGTTCTACCTTTTTCTCGCTGAACTGGTTCTGGTCCATCCAATCACCCCTTTCAGGTTTTCCACGCCTTGGCATGGCTGTACTCTATGATATATGCGTTTCTTCTCCGATGTATCCCAAAATCTGGGCCGGCCCGGGAGGGCAAACCCCGCTTTGAGGGAAATCCTGGCAAAATGGGCAGATAAAAAACGGAATGTGAAACTTCACATTCCGTTTTTTTGTCCGTCCTGCCGGGCTGCCGGCCTTTGATTTAATAGTCAACGATCTCGAAAACTCCCAGGTTGTCGAGCTTTGCAGGATCAAAGCGTTCCGCCTGCTCCTCACTGCAGAATAGGCAGCCGTGATGGCGGAAGGTGGGATCGTCGCAGGTTTTAAAGATATTTCCCTTTATCATATGCCCTGTTTCCAGGTTTGTGACACCATAAATGGATTTTAAGAGGGAATTGGTGATAAAAAGCTCGCATCCCCAGTAAATTCCCTGCAAATCCTCTCCGGTAAACATTTTGCAGGGGATCTCGTCCGTGCTGTGCTCCCAGCCGTTGACGGTAAAGCGATAAACGCCCTGCCGGTTGACCTTGATACAGATTTCCTGCTCCCCTGCCACCTGGGCCTTAAAGATCAGAAAGCTGTCGTTGTCATCCCCCCGGCAGATGGGCTGTACCTCAAAGGACCACATCATGAGAAAAATGCCCTGCCCGTCCAGATAGCACATCCGCGCCTGGGCAAAGGGCTTGAAATCCGCCTGTTCCAGGGGGTAGCGGAGCACCTTCATCACCGGCATGGAATCCATGGGCGGCAGTACCTTGACCTTGGAAATCGCTTGCTGCATATCATTCACATCCTTGTCTATTGTCATCTGGGCGCCAAGACACCCGGAAAAATCTCCTTTGGATGTATTATACCATAAAATTCTGCCTTTTCCTCCCCTTTTGGGAAAAGCCCGGAATAAAACCTTCCTTTCTTCATACAAAAACAGCGGAGGAAGGTTCCTCCGCTGTTTTTTAGCTATATTGGTTGAGAAAGATCTTTGACTTGAGTCCTCTGCGCTCCATTGCCCAGAACAGCAGCCATCCCAGGCCATAGCAGGCCACAATTTCTCCCACGGCCACATAGACAGCCTGGATGAGGAACACCCTGATGTCAAAATAGTTGACGGTGACAAAGGTAAGTTCCAACCCCACCACAATGGCGTTGAGCACCACCGGCGGCAGGGGCGCCAAGATGGGGAAGCCCTTGATTGTGGGCTTTTTCAGAATGCGGGTGAGGCAGGCGGCAATCAGGGTTGCCAGGCTGCCAAAGAGGATATCCCACGGGCCTAGGATGTTGGTCCCCAGAAACAGGCCGAAGGTGTTCGAGAGGATGCATCCCACCGTAACACCCCAAATGCCATTGGGGGTAAACAGGGGCAGGAGGGTCAACGCCTCCGCCACGCGGATCTGCATCTGGCCGAAACTGATGGGGGCCAGAGCAACGCACAGGGTGGTGTAAAGGGCGGCGATGACCGCTCCTTCCACTACAGCACGGATCTTTTTTCTTTCCATATTCATTTGTCCTTTCGTAGTTTTCTTTAAGGTCAGGAGGTTGCGACTGACCGCGCGTGGAAAAATTTCGCGCAAGAGCTATCATACCCTATTTTTCGGCAAAGTGCAAGAAAAAATTGCCAATGAACTTCCTCCAAAAATCTAAAAAAACTGTTGACACCCCATCAGCTTTATGTTAAACTAATATTCGCACTTATGATTCATGAGCTGGTGTAGCTCAGCTGGTAGAGCAGCTGATTTGTAATCAGCAGGTCGGGGGTTCGAATCCGTCCACCAGCTCCA
>NZ_CBDTOK010000006.1:0-13409 GCF_965361945.1 Zongyangia sp.
CGTGAAGATTGTATTCGGGAAATATTCAAAAATACAAGTGCAATCGGTTTGCGGCATCAAACTCAAAAACGCACGAAAATGAAGAGAGAGTTGCATGATGTAGAAACAAAATTAGGTAAAATCACAATAAAACGCTGCGAATTTGGAGAAATTCATAAAAACTCAGTGGAATATGAGAGGGCAAAAGAGTTGGCTGATGCAAAAAATATATCGCTGGAAGAGGTATATCGAGTGGCAGAATCAGAAATGCAAGCATAAAATATGCAAGAAATAAAAAATATACTTGCAAAATTCTGTGTTCTGTATTAATATATGGAGGTAAGGAAAAAAGCAGTTATCACCGAAGTGGGAGGAACACGATGTCAGCCTATAGTTTTTTGTCAAAAGATGAGCTTGAAAAACTAAAAAATGAGCTCCAGGAAAAATATGCTGCCTATCAGGCCATGAATCTGAAATTGGATATGTCTCGAGGTAAACCAGGCAGTGATCAGCTGGATCTTTGCATGGATATGTTGGATATTCTCAACAGTAAGTCCTCAATGAATGCGTCAAATGGTATGGACTGCCGCAACTATGGTATGCTGGATGGCCTGCCGGAGACAAAAGCGCTGTTTGCGGAGTTGTTGGGGGTAGATTCAGAAGAGGTCATTGTGGGAGGAAATTCCAGTTTGAGCCTGATGTATGATATGGTGTCTCGTTCTATGTCCCATCCCACTGTGCCGGGTATGAAACCGTGGGGTAAATGTGATAAAGTAAAGTTTTTGTGCCCTGCCCCTGGATACGATCGTCACTTTGCCATAACTGAGTTTTTTGGCGTGGAGATGATTACGGTTCCCATGACTCCGGAAGGTCCCGACATGGATATGGTGGAGGACTTGGTCAACAATGACGAATCAGTGAAGGGTATTTGGTGTGTTCCCAAATATTCCAATCCCCAAGGTTATACCTACTCTGATGAAACAGTCCGCCGTTTTGCAGCACTAAAACCTGCTGCCAAGGATTTCCGTATCTTCTGGGACAATGCCTATTGTGTCCATGACCTTTCTGATCAAGGAGATCATCTCCTCAATATTATGGAGGAATGTAAAAAGCTGGGCAGTGAGGATATGGTATATATTTTCGCTTCCACTTCAAAAATTAGCTTTTCTGGATCAGGTATTGCGGTAATGGCCGCCTCTAAAAATAATATTGACCGCATTAAAAAGCAAATGTCCTTCCAGACTATCGGATATGACAAGATCAATATGCTGCGTCACTCTCTCTACTATAAGAATGGAGATGGAGTACGGGCTCATATGAAAAAGCACGCGGCCATTATTGCGCCTAAATTTCAGATGGTCGACACCATCCTGACGGAGCGTCTGGCAGGGAAGGGTATTGCAAAATGGACTAAACCCAAAGGTGGTTACTTTATTTCCTTGGATACTATGCCTGGATGTGCTAAAAAAGTGGTCGCCATGTGCAAAGAGGCCGGCGTAGTAATGACTCCGGCTGGCGCGACCTTCCCCTATGGTAAGGATCCTGAGGATCGCAATATCCGTATTGCGCCTACCTATCCTCCAATGGATGAATTGAAGACGGCGTCAGAACTGTTCTGCCTGTGCGTGGAGCTTGTTAGTGTAGAAAAACTGCTGGCTGAAAAATGCCAGGAAGAAAAAGTAAGAAAATTTGCCTAATTATTCGGCGTTTCTAGGGAGATGAGATCTCATCTCCCTTTTTCTTTTGCATAAATTGACATCCACTGGTTGATATTTCAGAATTGCCTAAGGTCGAACTCTGCCAGAGGGATACCCAATTCCGTAAAAAATAGAAAAATAACAAGGTTTACTGTTTGAACAGACAGTTGGGTGTGGTATAATAAACTTTACGGTATAAAACGGTGTGGTCTTGGGAGAGGACGCCGTTTAAGGTTTTGACTAAAAATGTGGAGGGATTATGTTGAATAACAGCTATGAAAGTCCGTTTTGCACCCGGTATGCTAGCCCGGAGATGCAGTTTTTATTTTCCGCAGACAAAAAGTTTACCACCTGGCGGAAGCTGTGGATTTCTTTGGCGAAAGCAGAAAAAGAGTTGGGGCTTCCCATTACACAGGAGCAAATCGACGAGCTTGTAGCTCACCAAGACGACATTAATTACGATGTTGCCAGGGAAAGGGAGAAGGCCTGCAGGCATGACGTTATGTCACATGTCTACGCCTACGGGGTACAATGCCCCAAGGCAGAACCGATCATCCACTTAGGCGCTACCTCCTGCTATGTAGGAGACAACACCGATGTGATCATTCTGCGGGACGCGCTGCATCTGGTGGAGAAAAAACTTGCCAATGTAATTGCATTGCTTGCCGACTTCGCAAAACAGTATAAGGATATGCCGGCCCTTGCCTATACTCATCTTCAGCCGGCTCAGTTGACTACCGTAGGTAAGAGAGCTACCCTTTGGATGAATGAGCTGCTCATGGATCTAAAAGAGGTTGAGTATCGCGTTTCTACTTTGCAGATGTTGGGTTCTAAAGGAACCACCGGTACCCAGGCAAGTTTTGTGGAGCTGTTTGAAGGTGACGATGAGAAGATCAAAGCGCTGGAGCAGAAAATTGCGGCAGATTTTGGATTTGATAGTGTTGTCCCGGTTTCTGGACAGACCTATTCCCGCAAAGTAGATGCCAATGTTTTAGCTACACTATCTGGAATTGCCCAGTCCTGTAGCAAGTTTGCAAATGATCTGCGCATCCTTCAAAACTTTAAAGAAATGGAAGAGCCCTTTGAGAAAAATCAGATCGGATCATCCGCCATGCCTTACAAGCGCAATCCCATGCGCAGCGAGCGGATTTGTGCTTTGGCCCGTTACGTCATGGTAGACAGCCTCAATCCGGCCCTTACCTCTTCGGTTCAGTGGTTTGAGAGAACACTGGATGATTCTGCCAATAAGCGGATTGCTGTGGCAGAGGCATTTCTGGGTGTAGATGCAATTTTGAATATTATGATCAATGTATGCGATGGTTTGGTCGTATATCCTAAGGTTATTTATCAGCGCGTGATGAAGGAACTTCCTTTCATGGCTACAGAGAATATTATGATGAGCGCTGTGAAAAAAGGCGGTGACCGGCAGCAGCTTCATGAAAAGCTGCGGGTTCATTCTATTGCGGCGGCCAAGGTGGTCAAAGAAGAGGGCGGTGAAAACGACCTCATCGACAGAATCTGTGCTGATCCCGATTTTCAGTTAAAAAAGGAAGAGATAGAAGCGATTTTGGAGCCGAAAAATTTCACAGGAAGGGCTGCCAAACAGGTTGATGAGTTCATTGAAAATGAAATTAATCCTGTGCTTTCTCGTTACCAAGATGTTCTGGGGGAAAAAGTCAGTCTTTCCGTCTAAAAATTGGGTGTAAATTTTGGCTTTCACGTTATCGGCCAAAAGTCTGATTTGTTTGACTTTTATATTGCGAAACGATATAATAAGTTCCATCAGTGTTTAAACATAAGAATTTGTTATTTTCTCATAAAGTTGTGGGAACTGAACTTGAAAAAGCTTTCCTCTTTGGGAGAAAGTTACAAATTTTGCATAGGACGGGCTCCGTAGTGTGGAGTGGTCCCGGTGTTTAGACGAGAGTAAATTTGGAGGAAAGGTACATGAAAAGAGTTGGAAAACCAGTATTTTTCATTGTCCTGGTGCTGATTATTGCTCTGACCTATACCGCTTTTTTCGGAGTTTATACCTATAATGGTGACATCCGGAGTACGGTGATTAAGGGAGCAGAGGACATCCGTTGGGGTATTGATATCCGCGGTGGTGTCGATGTAACCTTCAGCCCACCAGAGGGATATGATGCTACAGATGATGAAATGGCTGCGGCTGAATCTGTAATCCAGGTTCGTCTTGTGTCACAGAATATCACCGACAGCGAAGTTTACACCGATTACAACAAGGACAGAATTATTGTCCGTTTCCCGTGGAGGGCGGACGAGACAAACTTCGATCCTCAGGAAGCGATTGCCGAGCTAGGAGAGACTGCTCTGCTTACCTTCCGCGAGGGTGTGGAGACGGATGACAGCGGCAAGCCAACTGGTGTTACTGCAGAGAATATCATCCTTTCAGGCTCCGATGTCAAACATGCAGAGCCAATGGTTTTAACAGAAACAAACGAATACGTGGTTTCTTTGGAACTAGAGGACAGCGGAAAGGAAAAATTTGCAGAAGCGACTACACGGCTTGCTGGTAATGGCGTCATCTCCATCTGGATGGATGATACTTTGATTTCTTACCCCGAGGTCAATGAGGCCATTACTGATGGTCAAGCCATGATTTCTGGCGGTTTTACAGCTGAAACTGCAAAAGATCTGGCAGATAGAATTAATTCTGGTGCGCTGCCCTTCCAACTGGAGACTGTGAACTATAACACTATTAATCCGACCTTGGGCCTTGGCGCAAAAGATGCTATGGTACTGGCTGGTTTCATTGCATTTGCGCTAGTCTCCTTATTCCTTATCATCGTTTATCGGTTGCCTGGCGTGGTTGCAATGATCGCGCTGGCTGGTCAGATGGCTTGTAGTATTGCTGCGGTTACCGGCTATTTCTCCTTTATCCCAAGCTTTACATTAACCCTCCCCGGTATTGCTGGTATTATTCTTTCCATTGGTGTTGGTGTAGACGCTAACGTTATCACATCAGAACGTATTAAAGAGGAAATTCGTACAGGTAAGAGTTTAGATGGCTGTATTGATTTGGGATTCTCCCGAGCTTTCTCAGCAATTTTTGACGGAAATATCACCGTGATATTTGTCGCGGTTATTCTTATGGGTGCCTTTGGACCTCCGTCCAGTTTGTTTGCGACTATTCTGTCTCCGCTGTTCCAATTCTTTGGTCAGTCCACGGCGGGTGCAGTTTATTCTTTCGGCTACACCCTCTTGGTAGGTATTTTCCTAAACTTTATATTTGGTGTTACAGCGTCTCGATTGATGCTAAAGTCGCTGTCTAGATTTAAACCATTAAGAAAAGCTTGGTTGTATGGAGGTAAAAAATAATGAAACCTGATTTTGTTTCTAAAAATAAAATCTTCTACACATTGAGCATTTCCCTGATGGTGCTGACGGTGATTTTCACTTTTCTGTTTGGACTCAATCTGGATATTCAGTTCAAAGGTGGTTCGATTATCTCCTATTCTTATAGTGGGGAGCTAAACACCGATGATGTTCAGGCTGTAGCAGAAAACACGTTGGGCGAGCAAGTTGCAGTACAGGGAAAGACGGATGTGGCTACCGGCAATTCTGCAATTGATATTTCTCTTGGAGCAGAGCGTGGCCTGTCTTTGGATGAGATTGACGGATTGACAGCGGCGCTTCAAGAAGCTTATCCGGACAATTCTATTTCCATGACGGATTCCAATAACGTGGATCCGACGATTGGACGGGAGTTTTTTGCAAAATGCATGGTTGCAGTTGCATTTGCCGTAGTGCTCATGATCATTTTTATTGCTTTTCGCTTTAGAAAAATCGGTGGTTTGTCAGCAGGCGTTATGTGTATGCTGGCACTTCTCCACGACATGATTATGGTGTATGCCACCTTTGTTGTGTGTCGTTTCCCCATCAATGAAAACTTTATTGTTGCTATTTTGACGATTCTTGGCTATTCGATTAACAACACCATCGTGGTATATGACCGGATTCGTGAGAATAAACGTCTCAGCGGCAGTAAGATGAGTATTCGTGAGTTGGTCAACTTGAGTATAGGACAATCTGTGACTCGCGCGGTTAATACCACTGTAGCGACAGTGATCGCGTTGTCGGTTATCTGCGTTGTTGCCCTAATCTATAGTGTTGAATCCATTATGTCTTTTGCGTTCCCCATGATGATTGGTATGATCTCAGGTGTTTACACCTCCTTGTTTATTGCACCTACCCTGTGGGTGGTTTGGCAGGAGCACAAGCTTAAGAAGAAAACTCAGGTCGAAGCTGCATAATACTCACATATAATAAAAGGCATGGCCATTGGCCATGCCTTTTATTATATGTATTTTTATATGGGATGGAATTTTTGAAAAATATCAATAAGGATAGAGGCGATCAAAGAGGATAGAAAACAGGGATAGGCTGTTTGACTGAGGGCACGTATTAAGTTGAGAGTTTGTAGCATATCTGGTACAATAGGAAGTAAATAAAAAATGATTAAAGCCATGGCATATAAGCCGCAACCGAGGACAGTCCCCATAATCAGGAGCTGTAGTGAAAACTCACTGATGCGGTCTAGGCTTTTAAAAAAACTCAATTTCATGGGATCAACTCCTATTGACTTATGGTATCATAATAATAGAGTATAAACAATAAAGAAATTTTTCCAGAATCATGGATATAAATAGAAGAAAGAGATGAGGTGTCAGATGAAAGCTGGAGTATCGACAGCGTGCTTATATCCAATGCAGACAGAAGAGGCTTTAGAGACGCTGGCTAAGATGGGGATTAAAACCTTGGAAATATTTTTTAATGCGCCTTCAGAGTTGTCAAAACCCTTTTTAAGAAATTTGAGAGAAATAAAGGAGGCGTACGATTGTCAGGTTATATCTGTACATCCCTTTCTCTCGGGCTACGAGCCATTTTTATTTTTTACAGACTATGAACGCCGGTTTCATGATGGAATAGAAATGTATCGTCCTATTTTTTCGGCCGCAGCTTTCCTCGGCGCTTCTTATGTGGTATTCCATGGGAATTATCGAGACAGTGGATTTGAAAATGCTCGTTATTTTGAGAGGTATTATCGGCTCTATGAGGCGGGAAAAAAATTTGGAGTGTGTTTATGTCAGGAAAATGTGGAGAGATGTAAAAGTGCGACTCCGGATTTCATAAAAGATATGTCCCGCGCTTTAGGGAAAGATGCTAAATTTGTTCTGGATGTGAAGCAAGCAATTCGAGCCAAAATTGATCCCCTCGAGATGGCCAAGGCAATGGGGAGTGGGTTGAGCCACATCCACATCAGTGATTCTACAGCTGAATATGATTGTTTGCCTATTGGAATGGGGAATGTCGATTTCTCTGAATTGATAAAGATACTGCATGGCTTTGACTATCATGGCGCTCTCATTTTAGAGTTGTATCGTCATAATTTCCAAAAAACTACAGATCTTTATGAATCATACATGAATTTGAACAACTTGTTGCCATAAATTTATACATGTGATTTGCTCTTATAATTCGACAAACAACCGACAACTTTCATAAACATGTGGAAATAAATCTCAGATAATTGTGAAATTACGGGTATATTTAGTCGAAATTTCTGAAATCTTTGTCTTTTCTTATGGTTTTCCTCGGAGTATAATTATCCTGTTAGTAAATGATACAACAGAAATAATGGGGGAGACACAATGAATGGCAAGAAAGAAATTCGCAATTATGTATATGAATTGACCGTCGAGCCAATAGAGAAAAATGGAAAAAAGATGAATATCTATGGCATCCGTCTGAATGGTGAGTACGAGAATACACAAGTACAAGATATTTCATGCAATCAGAGTGTGGTGGAGAAGTTGGTCTCTATGTGTAATCAGTATCAAGTGTCTCCATGTCACTTGATGGATGTAATCTATGATTTTCTTCCATAATTGTGAGCCGCTTTAAAAATAAGGAGCGAGTTTTAATTTTACTTGTTACTTTGCTGGGATTATGGTACAATAGATCTAATGTATGAGTAATGAGGTGATTGACTTGAAATGTCCCTTCTGCGGTTTTCCTGAGAGTAAAGTGGTCGATTCTCGGCCCTCCGAAGAAGGAACCAAAATCAGGCGGAGACGTGAATGCTTGAGTTGCTCCAAACGTTTTACTACCTATGAAACAATGGAAACACTTCCTTTTATGGTGATTAAGAAGGATAAATCCAGAGAAGTTTTTGACAAAACCAAGTTGCTCAATGGGCTGCTGAGGGCGTGTGAAAAACGTCCTGTGTCGATTGAGACCCTAGAACAGGTTGTCAATGATATCGAATCTTCCTTGCTCAATTCCTTGGAGAGGGAGGTTTCAACAGTAAAAATTGGGGAGCTTGTTTTAGAGCATTTGAGAAAAATTGATGAAGTCGCCTATGTGCGTTTTGCATCTGTTTACAGACAGTTTGCTGATGTTGAATCCTTTATGGAAGAACTGAAACGATTGCGTGAACGAAAATAACCGCCCCTTGGGGCGGTTATTTCTTTATTTTACTATAGGATATTTTTCCAATGAGGTTGTTCTGAACTTCGCATATGCTCAATGAGGACCACTGCTTGCTTTACCTCAGCTAGATATTCTGCAGTTTCTCCGTTTTCAATGAGAGGTGAAAGCCGGGAAGTGACGATGGTGACCTCATTAAGCTCATTATGGTGGATGAAGGTGACCAGGTACTTTTCGCTCTCCTGCCACTTTTCGAAGACCTCTTGAGATTTTTTCGATGCAGCTTCCTTGTTTCCTTCAACTCCATAGAGATAGCATTCCTGTAACATCACGCTAATTTCATCATGAATACTGTCTAGGTACCATAAACTGGCTCCGGAGAGCACAGCCAAGATAGTAATAATTCCTAGGGAAAGCAACATTCGCTTCATCTTATCCCTCCTTCTTAATCAGGTGGTAGGCGCCACTGCGATCTGCTGTAATAAGAAAAGTATCTTTTAGGGTAACATTGGCAGTGTCAAGAATGCCTTGCAGCCATTTTTCGTCCTTTTGCAGATATTCCAGTGACTGGTGGCTAAGAATTCCATCGCTGACTACGACAACAGGTGGGACGTTGTCATTGACGGAGGGCTGAGGGATCTGCATAACTTTAGGAGTAACGGTGCGCGCGTCAAAGTTCTGATAGACGCTGAGGCTACCAGTAGTTTCAATGATGGCAAAGGCTACGTCACTGATGTCAAAGATATCCTTGCTGCGCAATTGACCCATCAGATCATCGATAGAAAGCCGGAGGTTTTTCATCTCTTGCTGATCGATGACGCCATCGCGGATAATAACACGAGGCGATCCAGAGACAATTTTTCGTGCCCTTTGGCTTTTGAGGGTGATAAAGGAGACCAATACTTCAAAACTAACTAGTAGGAGAATGGGGACCACACCGCCAATAAGGGGAATATTAATGTCTTCCAATGGAAGAGTCGCTACGTTGGAAATTAGAATAGTGACGACAAACTCGGAGGGTTGAAGCTCTGCCAACTGACGTTTTCCCATGACCCTGAGGCTAAAGACAATCAAAAGATAAAGTATGATGGTGCGTATAAAAATGATGGACATGCGACACCCACCCTCCTATGTTTTATCTCTGGTTATTATTTGACTAGGGATTCTTTTTATTCCTATGGATAGCAGGGAGGATACACAGCGAGCATCTTTTAGAATAGGTTTAATTTTAGTAAAAATGGTAATCCTACAAGAAGTGGATAGAAGTACCAATATAATGGCGTCAGATCTGGCGCTAAAGGGCAGGTGTCGTCAGATGTTTGATTTTATCAAACGGCAGTATTATTTTAGGAAAAACGAAAAAGAATTTCGAAGGGAACGCAAAAATAATGAAGGTTCTCAAGAGCCGAGGGAAAATGGTGCATTATCCCAACACCTGGTAACTTCTCTGGATGATAATATGGTGAAGATCAGACAGTTGTACTCTAATTCTTCTGACTTTGTCGCCAATGAGATGACAGTATCTGGAATTCGGATCCAGATCCTCATCTGTGAAGGGATGGTTAATACCCAGACTATGGCAGAAATGTTGATTGAGCCCCTTTATCAATTGAACCTCTTTGAAGACTCCACACCCCAGGGACTGCAAAACTGGCTGCGTAATGACTGCATTCTCGCCAATGACCAGCAGGAATTTCGCACCTATGGAGAACTATTTCGCTTTATGATGTCAGGTTTTGCCATTGTACTAGTGGATGGCATTGATGTAGGGCTGGCGCTGGGCTTACAGGGATTTCAGTTTCGATCAGTTTCTGAACCGTCAGCAGAAGTTAATGTTCGCGGCTCCCGAGAGGGATTCATCGAAATTCTGCGTATTAATCTGACCATGGTCCGGCGACGTATCAAATCGCCTAATCTGAAATTCGAGATGATGACATTAGGAAGCAAAAGCCAAACGGACATCTGTCTTGTATACCTGACAGATAAGGTTTCCGATGAAATTTTACATTCGGTCAAAAGACGTTTAGGATCCATTCGATTGGACGTCATTTTGGAGTCAGGATATTTGCAGCCATTTTTAGATGACCGACCGTTATCTATTTTTTCCCAGGTAGGTCATACAGAGAGGCCGGATACCCTTTGCGCCAAAATCAATGAGGGAAGAATCGGAATTTTAGTGGACGGAACTCCATTTGCTCTTGTAGTACCCTATTTTTTCGCCGAGAACTTTCAAAGCTTTGATGATTACTGCCACCGCGCTTTCTATGCCACATTTATTCGTTGGCTCAAATATATTTCCTTTTTCTCTACAATCCTGCTACCGGGGATTTATGTAGCGATTGCCACCTTCCATCCGGAGCTTTTTCCCTATGAATTGCTTTTTAACATAGCGTCTTCAGAAGAAGCAACCCCTTTTCCCTTGGTGGTTGAAGCCATTATTATCTTTATTATTTATGAGATCATGCGAGAGGCGGGACTGCGGCTTCCCAGGCCTATCGGTCATGCAGTTAGTATAGTGGGAGCGTTGGTTATCGGTGATGCGGCTGTAACGGCGGGAATCATAGGTGCTCCCATGGTCATGGTAGTGGCCCTGACCGCCATTAGCTCATTTGTTGTTCCCTCTCTATATGAACCGGTTACCATCCTACGCTTTTCTTTTATCGTTATTGGCGGCGCGTTGGGACTATATGGGATTACTTTAGCAGGAGCCTTAGTGCTTTCTAATATTTGCGCCATTAATGCTTATGGTATCCCGTTTACAGCACCGATTACACCGTTTAACCTTTTTGATATGCGGGATGTAGTAGTCCGCAAAAGCTGGCAAAGTTTACAAAAAGAGCAGGTCAATATCCAGTCTTATCCCGGGTCGGAAATAAAGTAAGCAGGGGGCTTGGAGATGTCCAAACGTAGGGTCAAAATGTATCAAGTGGTTTTACTGCTTTTTCTTAGCAGAGCCTTCACCATCATCTCTTATAATTCAAAGCAGGGCAGTTCTTTTGGAGCAACAACTGCTCTGATAGGAGTGTTGTTGGGCTTTGCCTTGATGCTTCTGATCTTCCTTCCGGGATACTATTTTATTCGGAGGGATAGCCTACAGGGGGAAATGTCTGACCTCTCAATGTGCGCGGCTAAAGCGGTGGGAAAGGGGGCTGCTGTGGTAGATGTTTTTTATTTTCTTTTTTTTGCGGCCGTTGCAGGATATACAGTAGCCAATTTTGAGCTGTTCATTACAACTGCCATCTATCCCCAAGCATCTCATTTTTTGGTTGTGTTCCTCCTTATTCTAGCGGCTTGCTATGGCGTCTTTATGGGCATTGAATCCCTTTCTAGGACCGCTATTATTGTTTTTGCTGTCTTTCTCATTTCTATGGGATTTATTATTTTTTCTTTGCTGCCACAAATGGATTGGGTAAATCTCAAGATGCCTTTCTGGTCTGGACTGCAGGAGGGGACAACAGCACTATTCGGTGGAATGATGGACAGCGTGGGACAAAGTATGGAACTGGCGGCACTGTTTTTCCTGATGCCCCATATTATTGGAAAGATCGGAAAAGGCATGGTGGCGTGGGACGCTATGTTTACAGCCCAGCTTATTTTGGTCTCAGTGTTTATAGTAGGTGTTTTGGGACAGTTGGGGATTACCCAGCCTTTTCCCTTCTATACTTTGGCGTCGGTAGCAGAGGTATCCATATTTCAGCGCCTTGATGCTTTGCATGTATCAATCTGGGTACTAATGGGATATATAAAAACGGCGTTGTTTATTTTCGTGTCCGCCAAATCCCTTTCCCATTTGTTGCCTGAAAGAGGACGTAAGTTTACCCCTTTTATCGCCACGGGAGCATCATTAGTGGTGGCCCTTCTTTTGTCTGACAATATCCAGAATTTAAACCTGGCAAGTGCAGTAATTGGTACAGGTATTCCAGTAGCAGTGGCAGTACTCGTCATTCCGGGAGGATTATTCCTAATTGATCTCATACGCAATAGAAAAGCTAAAAAGGGGGAGGCACGCCGATGAAAAAAATAAAAATCATAGGATGTCTCATTGCAGCGGCGTTACTTTTAGGCGGCTGCATCCCGTCTAAAGAACTAAATCAAAAATTGATTGTCCAAGCCATTGGAATCGATTTGCAGGACAATGAATATATAGTGACATTGCAGGTCTATTTTCCTCAGGGTGGGGGAGGGCAGAGCTTTGTCGATATGTCCAAGCCCAACAATCAGATTGTGCAGGGACGGGGAGAAACAATCTCCCAAGCAGTGCAGGACGCAGAGATGTCACAGGGAAAAGAGACCTTTTTTGGACATAATGAGCTGATCATTGTGGGGAAGTCCTTAGCAGAAGGCGGGCTTTTCCCCATTTCTAGCTTTCTCAATTCTTTTAATGAACTCCGCCCCAATATTCATATGCTGGTGGCAGAGGATACAGCTGAGGAAATCGTACGGGCACAGATTGAGGGAAGCATTTTGCCAGCCCATGTGCTGGGAAAGGCAGTATCTTCAGGGGAGGATACTGGATTTGTAACACAATGCACGCTGATTGATGTGATGAAGTCCCTCAAGGGAGATGGGAGCCAAATTTATGCACCGATTGTTGGAATCAAGAAGGATGAAGATGACAAAATCCAGGCAACCTTTGAAGAAACAGCAGTGTTTCAGGAGGGCAGATTCATCGGTGGTCTTGACCAAAACCATACCCGGGGACTGCTGTGGATCAATGATCAAATTGTAAGGGCAAATATATTGGTCGAGGATGAGAGCTATGGAAAGCTGTCGGTACAGATTACTCGAGGAACTACCCGGAGAAAAACTAAACTGGAAGATGGACAAATCATCATGGAAATTTGTGTTGCCACTAAAGGAATCATCAATGAACGGGTCAGTGGGGATATATCACCGGTGCAGAATGAAGATATAGATAGGATCGAAAAGCAGCTGGCAAACACGATTCAACAAGAAATGGAAGAGACATTGGAGATCGGGCTTTCGCAGTATCAAAGTGATATTTTCAACTTTGCTGCTGATATCAGTAAATATCAGCCTCAGTTTTATATTACGCATCAAGAAAATTGGTCAGAGACATTGCCAGAAATCAACTGTAGAATATCGGTAGACTGTAACATTAACCGGTTAGAGATTGAGACAAAATAGGAGGCAGGCTGTCCCTAATCATAAGGGGAACAGCCTGCCTCCTATTTCATTATGCTTTAGCAAAGAAGCCCCAGCGGTAAGTCGCTGGGGCTTCAAAAACCGCCGGCTATGCCGGTGGGAGTTTAGAGCTTAAGC
>NZ_CBDTOK010000007.1:0-7291 GCF_965361945.1 Zongyangia sp.
TTCTTGTTATCCAGCCCTCCGGCTGTATTGGTTGAGCAAAAGTCAGCGTGGGATTGGTGTGGTATCTTTATCTAAGTGAACCCCCGGATTCCCACTTGGACACCGCCGGTTTTGATATTCCCAAATATTCTGCCAATTCTTCCTGAGTGAGTCCTAGCTCCTTGCGCTTAGCATAGATGATTTTTCCGATGGAAAGTTCTTTCAACATGCTCACCTCTCTTTGCTTCATTATAGGCGGCGACTGCTGGTAAAATCAATAGAATAAAAGTAGACTTATAGAAAAAAAGATAATAGATGGTTAACTTTTTTAAAAGTAACGATTCAAATTTTTTATTTTTTCTTCTGGCAAAATTGGAGAATTTACTTTGAGAAATTTGGAAAGATCGTGATAAAACTTGTACTGACATTTTGAAGGACAAAGTTGATAAAAAATTATAATTAAAAATTAGCAAAGAAAGAAAAAGAAAAAACATAGAAAAATAGAGCAAATTTTACTTTTTAAGGAAATAAAAACATATAAAACTCGCAAATTAACAGGACATCTTTATGCAGAAAGAGCGGGTTATCCATACAAGTTAATATGGATAAGGGAATTTGTATAAAAAGTAAATGAGTGATATAATACAGAAAAATCGTTTTTTTAAAGTGATCGTTTTTGAAAAGGAATGAGGGGAAGAAATATGTTGAGAAGAAGAACGCAAAGAGGGCAGCACCGCAAAACATACAGGGTATTGACACTGTTTTTTGCGGTGCTGTTTTCTTTGACCAGCATTCTACCGGGAGGGGTGTTGTCGGCAAGTGCCGCTTCTGAAGCCCCAGAAGGCTGGACGGGGAACTACACCTTGGACGGTAATGCTGTGATAGTTAACAACCCTGGTTTTACAAATAATTTTGTAGTTTCCAGTGCGTCTTCTACAGCCTTTTCTTATGAGGCAGTTATGTCTTATCAAGAGGAAAGTGTACAGGGCGCAGGCCTACTTTTTGGCGTTGGGGATAAAACAAACCCGTCTCAATATTGGGGTGGCGTGCATATTAATGATCAGGAAGTCCGTCTGTTTTTTGAACAGGATGCGCAGAATCTTGATATTACAAAAGCCGTACCTGGCGGTGTAAATCCTTCGAGTGTCCATATTAAGTTGACGGTGGACCGATATAAGAATTTTTGCGTTTATGTCAACGATATGGTTACTCCGGTTATTTCCACCCAATATGCGAACTTTAAAGGTGGAAATGTAGGACTGATGGCGTTTAATACAGCGGCAAAATTCACAGATATTCTTTTTGAAGATCTTTCTACTTCCACAGGGAATGGCCTTTCAAATTTTAAGGGAGGTATATTCACTGAAGGTGATGGGACGATTACCCTAGGAAATCCTGGTTCGGCAGACAATGTAGTAGTATCCGATACATATGCAAAAGCGTTTGTTTTTGAAGCAGATATGACTGTGTCTGAATCTACTACAAATGCCGAAGCCGGCTTATTGTTTGGGGTGAAAAACAGGGACAACCCTGGCAATCAGTGGTGCTGCATGAAGATCAGGGAAGAGGGTCTGTGGGCCTTTAATCTGGCCGACTACACTGATCCGGAAGGTTTACTCATTGATCTTCCCATCTCCGATCCCGATTATACCTTAAAGGGGACCAATCATCTGAAGCTGGTTGCAGATGTCAATGGGAATTTGGAGTTTTATGTTAACGACATGGAAAATCCCGTAACTACGAAAAGTTATCCACGCTATGTGGGGGGATATGTCGGCTTTACCAGCTTTGCGACAGAAGCGACCTTTTCCAATATTCAGTTTACCGATACAACCCCGAAAACCTTCAACACCAATCTCTCTGGATGGGAAAATGCCAACAGCACTTGGCAGGAGGTAGATACTGGTTATCAGGGTACCAGCCTCAATGGAGATGGCTTTTCTACAGCGGCACAGTCGGTGGACGGCGACTTTACTCTGGAAGCAGATGTGACGATCGAAAGCGGTACAGCTTTGGGATTGGTATTCCGTGCGCAGGGCGCGAATGTTGCCACTGACGGCAGCTACGTTGTGAACTGCGATCTCGTTTCCCAATGCTTTAAGTTTTTCCGCTTCCCTGGATATGAAATGTCCACCATTTCGATCAAGACTTTTGAGGAGGTGGGACTGTACCCAGAACAGGGTAAGACCTATCACATGCGTCTTGATGTGCAAGACAACAAGGCTACCATGTACTTTGACGATCATCTGATTTTTGACGATATTCCTGATGTCAATACCGATCATTATTATACATCAGGCCGAGTTGGCGTCATGGCCTTTAATGCCGTCGCCAATTTCCAAAATGTATATCTGCGGATCGGCTCCTCCGCAAATGAGATGACAAACTTTACTCTGGAGCCTCATTCCGCAACCCTGGTGGAGGGAGATCAGCTTTATTATATTGTTCCGGCAGGAACCGATGTCACCCAATTAGCGCCTACATTTACCATTCCGGATACCGCAACGGTGGATAAGTCTTCGGGCAGTGTTCAGGATTTCTCCAGCCCTGTAGTTTACACTGTAAAGGCAGCCAACGGAGACGAGCGGCCCTATACAGTTACCGTATATAAGGAAGAGGAAATTACCGATGCGGATAGAAATGCAGCGTCTGGGATTTCAGATCGAATCGCCGATCTTTCTGAAAGCCTGACTGCAGAGGATAAGGCTACGGTTGATCAGCTGAAAGAAGATTATGATAGCTTGACACCTCTTCAGAAGATGCTGGTAGAGGGAGTAGATCGCCTGAATGAAGCAGTTGAGCGGATAGAGGAATTGACACGTCCGCTGCGTATCACCTGTGTAGGAGACTCTATCACCCAGGGTGTAGGATCTTCCAACGAAAACATCTATTCCTATCCGGCACAGCTCCAGAAAATTTTAGGTGTTAGCTATCAGGTGAAAAATGCGGGCGTTAGCGGCTCCAATGTGACCAAGGGAAAAGGCTATCCTTATTGGACCACCACTCGTTATCAGGAAGGTAAAGACTTTGCTCCGGATATCGCTATCATCATGATCGGCACCAATGACGCTCTGAATGATTATGTCTGGAATCCCAGCAATCCCGCGGAGT
The DNA here is from genome assembly GCF_965361945.1 of Zongyangia sp. Lineage (NCBI taxonomy): Bacteria > Bacillati > Bacillota > Clostridia > Eubacteriales > Oscillospiraceae > Zongyangia > Zongyangia sp. The sequence continues at coordinate 3,091 of NZ_CBDTOK010000007.1, forward strand.
CAACTGCGCTGTTTAAACAAGACTACACAACGCTGATTGAAGAATATAAGGCTCTTGAGAGCAATCCAAAGATTTTTATGGTTCTTCCTATGCGCAGCTATCAGACAGAGGGTAGGCAGGAGAACCTAGAAAACTACATTATTCCAGCCCTCAAGGAAATTGCAAAGGAACAGGATCTGCAGGTCATTGATATGAACGCCTTTACCACCGGACATCCGGATTGGTTCCCCGATGGTCTGCATCCCAATGACGGAGCTTATGCCATCATTGCAGAAGAATTTGCAAAATATATCCGCGGTTACGCCAGCGCAGATTTGGCATCGATTTCTCTGGATGGTAATCCCATCGCCGACTTCGATCCGGATACGCTGACTTATGAGGTACAGGTGCCGGCAGAAGACGAGATTCCCGAATTGACAGCACAGGCCTCTCATCAAGATGCATCGGTCACCATTGGTGCTCCTGTAGATACCCTGCCGGGTTCTGTGGACATTACGGTAACTTCCGGCGATGGCCGCACTACCAAGACCTATACAGTAACCTTTGTGGAAGCAGCACAAACCCTAGATGAGGCAAAATCCGCTGTGGAAGCGGCACTGGCTCAGATGACTGTCAGCAATAATACCACCGCTGAAGACATTATGGCGGTAGTAGCAGCTGCTATAGAAAATGAGGCGATCACTGCCCAGTGGACAAAGGAATTTACAATGCAGCAGGCTACAGAGGAGGCCGCAGGACAAATTGATGGCGTCATTACTCTGTATCTTGGCAACGATTCGGTAGACATTACCATAGACAAAGAGATTGCAAAGCTTCCTGTGCAGCCGCAGACATTGGCTGAGGCAAAAGCAGCAGCAGAAGAAGCCTTGGCACAGATAGTTCCGTCTAACGATACCACGGCAGAACAGATCATGGCAGTTGTAGAAGGAGTCATTACCAACAATGAAATTTCAGCTGCTTGGTCGGAGGAATTTGTAAAGGTGAATGCTACAGTGGAAAATCCGGGTTCCATTACAGGAGTGATTACCTTATCTCTGGATGGTGAGACCCCGGTAGACATTGTAATCGAGTGGGAGATCCCAGCTCTTGAGGATGAGCCTCAGCCATCGTTGCCCGATCACCCATCGATTCCCGGTGGCAGCGACAGCGATTGGGAGTGGCCGACTGGTTCCGACACAGAGAGCGGTACAGACACAGTACCCGAGAAGACCAATCCGCAGTCTGGTGACAGCACCCAGTTGATGGCAGCATTGATTTTGATGGCTGTGTCTGCTGGAGCGGCTTTATATATTGGAGGAAAGAAGAGATAAGAAGACGCGGAGGCCGTGGCAAAATGCCACGGCCTCGCTCGTTGCATATAAATTCTAAAAAAGCGCTCTGTAGATCTACAGGGCGCTTTTTTAGAAATACTACCGGATAAAATTGGTGGCGACACGGGGTTCTGCCTCTGGAAGGGACACATTTGCTTTTTTACCAGCCTCTATACACCGGAGAAGCCAAGCCATATTTCTGCCAAGGGTACGCATAATTTGCAAGCCTTCCAGATCCTGCCGTACCTCGTCAGGAGTATTGCCATGCACCATATTCCAGTACTGGGAGGAAACTACGGGCATCTGAGAGATGGTAAAATATTTATTAAGTTCATCAAAAGAGGCGGTTGTTCCCGCACGCCGGGCGCTGACAACCGCTGCCGCTGGCTTGTAAACAAAGTTTTTGCTGCCAGCATAGAAAATACGGTCGAGTAGGGCAATGAGCGCGCCGTTGGCAGAGGCATAATATACGGGAGAACCGACAATAAAACCGTCAGCTTCTGCGGCTTTATCAATGACCAAATTGACAATGCCGTCATCAAAGATACAATGACCGGTAGTCCGACATCGTCTGCAGCCAATACATCCGCGGACAGGCTGCGTACCGATCTGTAGGATTTCCGTTTGGATTCCCTGTGTTTCGAGCTCTTTTGCCACTTCAGAGAGTGCGGTGAAGGTACATCCTTTGGCATGCGGACTTCCGTTAAGCAGTAAGACTTTCATCGTATTTTCCTCCTTTTTATAAGCTATGAAAGACTACATGTTATATTTGCATCTGTTTGGAACACCAATGAATTAGCATCTCATATGCATGGTCGATTTCTTTCTGGGTCCGTGAAGGCAGTGTATGACGATGGATACACAGCGAGAGCATTTCCCGGTCAGGGCCATCAAGCAAAGGGAAAAGGTTTTCTTTGGTAGAGACATACCGGCCAGAGAGAAGAAAATAGTGAGCTTGTAAGAGAAAAAAGATACCTTTACAGAGCCCCGGGAGGCTTTCGGAGGGAAGAGGGTCAAAGAGATAACTGTGGCATGCAGCATGATAGAGATTGGCGGCGCCGACACGAAGGGCATCAGCGGCGTATTGATCTACATCCCCCACAATCTCTTCCAGAGAACCGTAATATGCTCGGGTATCGTGGACAAATTGGAAGAGATCATAGGATGGCCAGTGCTGGATTTCTGCTTTCCCACTGATAAAGCCACAAGCAAGTTTGGAGTGGGGCATATGTTGGATTATATCCCGGTAAAGAGAAAGGTCCTGGAAAGACAGGGTATCCAGCAGGACGACTGCATCAATATCGCTGTCCGCTGTAGCTTCTCCCCGTTGATAGCTACCCTGTAGCCCCACAAATAAGAGACGTTGACCAAATTGCCGCTTTAACTTTTCCGTTAGGTCTTTCATCCAATCTTCAATGGATAATTGCATCTCAAACGCCTCCGTCAGCTAGAATAGAAACTAAGTATAGTATATAATATTGATAGAAAATTGTCGATAAAATAAGGTGGGTTATACTCATCGAAAATAGAGCCTACTGTATGGCTTGCCGCCTTGTGCTCTCTCTGGCCTTTTGCTATAATGAAATTATCAAGTTGGGGAGGAGAAGCGCTATGAATTACCGCATGCTGGGGAATACAGGAATCAAGGTATCCGAAATAGGATATGGGGGAGAATATCTTGAGGGAAAAGACGCTGCCATTGTAGTAAAATCTATTCAAAAAGCGTTGGACGCTGGTGTCAATATCATCGATATTTTTATGTCGGAGCCCAATGTCAGGACCAATATCGGGCGTGCAATTGCTGGTAGACGGGATCAGGTCATCATCCAAGGGCATTTTCGAGCCATCTGGAAGAACAATCAGTATGCGCGGACATTGAATATTGACGAGGTAAAGTTTTTCTTTGAAGATCTGCTGCATCGGCTGAATACGGACTATATTGACATTGGCATGCTGCATATGATCGACAATTTTGATGATTACAAAGCGGTTTTTGAGGGTGAAATCTATCAGTATGCCCTTTCTCTAAAAGAAAAAGGGGTGATCCGTCACATTGGTCTGAGCAGCCACAATCCCAAAGTGGCCAAGAAAGCGGTAGATGAGGGGTTCATTGATGTACTTCTGTTTAGCCTGAATCCGGCTTATGACCTCATTGAAGACGATGGGGAAAATGGTCCTCTCATGGTGAAAAATGATTTATTTGCAGGAGACAGTTCCTATACTATGAACAAAGACCGCAGTGAGCTTTATCGGGCCTGTGAGGAAAAGGGTGTAGGAATTACGGTAATGAAGAGCCTGGCTGCCGGTGTACTTCTGGACGAAACCCGGTCACCTTTTGGTAAAGCGCTGACGGTACCTCAGTGTATCCACTATGCGTTGACCCGTCCGGCGGTTGCAAGTGTTCTGGTAGGAATGCAGACCCCTGAAGAGGTTGAAGAGGCCCTGCGCTATGAAACCATGCCAGAGGAAGAAAAGAATTACACTGCTGTTTTAGCCGGTACTCCTAAGTTTAGTCTCAACGGACACTGTATGTACTGCAATCATTGCCTGCCCTGCCCCTCCCATATTGATATCGCACAGGTGAACAAATATCTGGATATGGTTTTGGCGGAAGGAAAGCTGTCCCCTACCGTAGCCGAGCACTATAAGAGCCTAACAAAAACAGCAGGGGATTGCATTCAGTGCGGAGCCTGTGAGAAACGATGTCCCTTTGCGGTTCCCATTGTGGAGCGGATGAAGCAGGCGGTATCTTTTTTTGGAAAATAGCCATGATAAAAAGCAGCTTCATCTGAAGCTGCTTTTTGATTATGCTTTAGCAAAGAAGCCCCAGCGGTAAGTCGCTGGGGCTTCAAAAACCGCCGGCTATGCCGGTGGGAGTTTAGAGCTTAAGC
>NZ_CBDTOK010000008.1:0-10145 GCF_965361945.1 Zongyangia sp.
AAAGCCGGGGCGAAAGGGACGTGCCGCGTATGCAGTACTGTCTCCCAATGAGTTGTGGCGAAAGGAATGACTTGCTTTAGTGAAACACAGAGGCAAGCCGATGATAAAAAGCAATTTTTTATCATCGCCATGATTAAGTTTTGTCTTTTGGGGGAACAATAAGCTCAGGATGCATCCGAGTAAATCAAAGGCGGAGCGTGAGTCAGCGTGACTGTCAAACGAGGCGATATTTACTATGCGGATCTCAGCCCTGTAGTCGGTTCCGAACAGGGAGGATTGAGGCCGGTACTCATAGTACAAAATGACGTGGGGAACCGTTACAGCCCTACGGTCATAGCAGCCGCCATCACCAGCCAGAAGGAAAAAACAAAGCTTCCAACCCATATTGACGTCAGCGGTACCCAGTGCGGGCTTTCCCGAGATTCCGTAGTGCTGCTGGAACAGATCCGGACCATTGACAAAAGACGGCTCAAGGAGAAAATGGGGAGGCTGGACGACGGCGCAATGGAACCGATCAACAAAGCACTTTCCATCAGTTTTGGATTGCCAGACGATCATCGGCGCTAGTGAGGATACATAAAAGCGTCGGACGTAAAAACAAATGCTGTAGAAGGAATATTATAACGACGCTTTTATGCAGCTTCCAGCGCCGTGCAGGACCGGAAAGATTTTCGGGTGCCTGTAAATAAAAGCAGAGGAGGACAAAAGCCCTCCTCTGCTTATTTTTCTTCTTTTATATAGCCCGACTTCGCCTTAAAGTGTCAGCATCATATTGGCGCATTTATTGACATCGCCGCAGCCTAGCGTGATGACCAGATCGCCGTCCTCCGCATGGCTCATGACATACTGGGCAATCTCAGGAAACTCAGGAAACCATACACACCCCTCGATTTTCTCCGCCAGATCCTTGGCGTAGATGTTATAGGTGTTTTTTTCCCGCGAGCCCATGATTTCAGAAAGGACCACCTGATCGGCGATGGAGAGGGACGCTGCAAAATCATCCAACAGCATTTTGGTCCTAGAATAGGTAAAGGGCTGAAATACCGCCCACACCTTTTTATAGTGCATGGACTTGGCAGCCTCTAATGTGACCTTGATTTCCGCCGGATGGTGGGCGTAATCGTCGGCAATAGTAATGCCCCGCACCTGGCCGAGAATCTCAAAACGGCGTTTAGCCCCGCCGAAGTGGGACAGTCCCGCGGCCGCCTGCTCCGGGGTGGCGCCGGCCTGGAAAGAGGCCACAGCAGCTGCGACTGCGTTGAGAACGTTGTGATGGCCGGGCACAGCGATGACCATCCGGGACAATAGGCCGTCTGCCTTGCTCCACAGTTCAAACTGGGTATGCCGTTCCGAGATCACCTGAATGTTCCGGGGGAAATAGTCGTTTTCTTCTCCAAAGCCAAAGGTAATCACCTTTTTGTCGAGCCCTTCCAGAGCCTTCATGGAGTTTGCATCGTCACCGTTGACCAGGATAGCCTTGGTGGCGTTGGAGGCAAACTTGTGGAAAGATTTGATGATATTTTCCACTGTGCCGAAGTAGTCCAAATGATCGGCATCTATGTTGAGGATGACTGCAATATCAGGATAAAGCTTTAAAAATGTGTCAACGAATTCACAGGCTTCACATACCATGGTATCACTTTCTCCCACCCGGCCGCTTCCGCCGATGAGAGGGAGTTTTCCACCGATAACCGCAGTGGGATCCAAATTAGCCTCCACCAAGATCTGGGTAATCATCGAGGTAGTGGTGGTCTTTCCATGGGTGCCGCTGACACAGATGGCGTTGGAATACTGACCGGTGACAATCCCCAGCAGCACAGAGCGTTCAATGGCAGGCACATCCGACTCCATTGCGGCAATTAGTTCGGGATTGTCGGCCATGATAGCCGCTGTGTAGACGATAAGGTCCGCCCCTTGGATATTCTCGGCTCTTTGTCCCATAAAAATCGGGATGCCAAGGGCCCGCTCCGCAGCTAGAGTATCGGTTTCATTATTATCAGAACCGGTGATATAATAACCTTTTTTATGGAGAATCTGCACCAGGGGATACATACCAGATCCACCGATGCCGATAAAATGGAGATGCTTTTTCCCCTGCAATATATGAATGTCCGCGTGGGTCACTTTGGCCATGGATGTATTCAAACCTTTCTATGGAAAATCTGCATGAAGCTGCCTTTTCTATTATATTGCGCTTTGCCCATAAAATAAACACTTTTCTAAGATTTTTGTGGTGGGAAGGCAAAAAAAGGCTCCAAATGAACTTTTTTGTTTTTTTCCAGTGAGATGCTTCTGTCATGAATAACCTTTTCCCAATTGCTTCATAATTAACAGTGTAAACATGCAGAGATTTTGACAAAGAAAGGGAAAATGCCATGAATATTACAGACATCCGTATTCGAAGAATTTATCAGGACACCCGGCTGAAGGCACTGGTATCTATTACAGTGGACAATGGCCTGGCGGTCCATGACATCAAGGTCATTGAGGGGCCGGAGCGACTTTTTGTAGCTATGCCCAGCCGCAGGGAGGAGAGTGGTACGTTCCGCGATATTGTTCACCCCATCACCCCTGAGGCTCGACGCATGATGGAGAGCATGATATTGGAGCGCTATCACGAACACCTGGCTCTTCTGGAGGAAGAGGCGGAACAGGAACACCGTCAGTAAAGGGAAAAGTACGGGCTACAGTCCCAATAAAAATGGAACTTGTTTGGATAGGTCCTCATAGGATATAGAAGAAAATCCTGTGAGGACTTTTTATTTGGAAACAGATAGTTTTGCTCATCAGGCCAGACAGAAGAATACAGACAGTCTATAATTTTGACGGCTGGGAGGGTTCCCTTGTGAAAGAGATGAAGACAATTGCAGTGGTGGGAGGAGACCTGCGGCAGATGTATTTGGCACAGGCATTTGTCCAAAGCGGCTATACCGTGTATGCGGTAGGCTTTGATGAGGGTGTGGAACCGCCCGAAGGTATCATCATGTCTGACCGTGCTGATATTGCGCTTTCGCTATGCGATGCTGCCATTTTTCCGTTGCCCATGACACTGGATGGTAAGACGGTGAATATGCCCCTCTCCAAGCACACCTTGGATCTTGATGATTGCGCAAAGCAGCTTCCGCCGGCATCCCTGGTCTTTGGGGGACGGATAGATGAAAATACACAAGCTATTTTTGAGAGGACAGGGCATCCTATTGAAGACTATTTCAGACGGGAGGAATTCGCGGTACATAATGCCCAGGCGACGGCGGAGGGAGCAGTGGAGATCATCTTGCGGGAACTGCCTACCACCATCTATCAGCGCCGCATTCTTGTAACCGGATTTGGCCGTATTTCCAAGGCGCTGGTGCGGATTCTCACCGCCATGGGAGCGAAGGTGACGGTAGCGGCGAGAAAATACGGCGATCTTGCTTGGGCCGAAATTTGGGGATGCCAGGGAGTTCATCTTTCAAATCTGGCCGAATGCATTGGGGAGCAGGACGTGGTCGTCAATACCGTACCTGCCGTGGTTCTGCCCCGACAGATGCTTTCCCGGCTCAGTTCCAGCTGCCTGCTGGTTGATTTGGCATCCAAACCCGGCGGTGTGGATTTTGAGACAGCCAAGCAACTGGGGCTGAAAACCATCTGGGCGCTATCCCTCCCTGGAAAGGCCGCCCCGGTGACGGCCGGAGAAATTGTAAAGAACACCATTGTTAATATGATTGCCGAGAGGAGGGAAAGAGATGGAAAAAATTAGAGTAGGGTTTGCCATGTGCGGCTCATTCTGTACATTCTCCAAGGTGCTGCCAGAAATAGAGCGTCTTGTGGAGTTGGGCTATGATGTGGTACCTATCATGTCAGAGTTTGCCTATGCAACCGATACCCGATTTGGAAAGGCGGAGGATTTTATTGCACAGGTCGAGGAGATGACAGGGAAAAAGATCATCCATACCATTGATGAGGCTGAACCCATCGGCCCTAAAAAGCTTTTGGATGTGTTGGTCATCGCCCCCTGCACAGGAAATACCCTGGGAAAACTGGCCTGTGGGATCACCGATTCCAGCGTAACCATGGCGGCCAAAGCACACATCCGCAACGCAAAGCCGGTGGTTATTGCCGTGTCCACCAATGACGGCTTAGGGGCTTCGGCCAAGAACATCGGGATGCTGCAAAATGCAAAATATATCTATTTTGTTCCCTATGATCAGGATGATCATATCCATAAACCATCGTCCCTGGTAGCAGATTTCACCCAGATTGCACCTGCTATCCAAATGGCGCTGAAAAACGTGCAGATTCAGCCTGTCATTCGGTAAATAGCATAAAATGCAGGAAACATTTTGTTTCCTGCATTTTTGATGGAAAAAAGTGCGGGTTCATCTTGCATTTTGCAGCCCAAGCGGATAAAATGAAAGAGAACGGCAAAGAACGGGGGCGCATGTTCTTTCCACCTAAAAACGCTCCTGTGATAGAGACCGGAAAGGATGAAGACAATACCATGAGCGTAGATTTACTGGCGATGATTGAGGGCAAGATGTCCAGCTTTTCCAAAGGGCAAAAGCTCATCGCTCGCTACATTATAGAGCATTATGACAAAGCGGCCTTCATGACGGCCTCCAAGCTGGGCCAAACGGTCGGAGTTAGCGAATCCACGGTAGTCCGTTTTGCGTCAGAGGTAGGTTTCGAAGGCTATCCCCAGTTGCAGCGCAATATCCAGGAGATGATCCGCAACAAATTGACGGCGGTGCAGCGGATGGAGGTCACCAATGAGCAGATCGGCAATTCCGATGTACTGGAAAAGGTGCTGAATCTGGATATTGAGAAAATCCGCCGGACCTTGGATGAAACCTCAAAGGAGGTTTTTGCCGCGGCGGTGGAGGACATTGCAACGGCAAAAAATATCTATATTCTGGGAATCCGCAGTTCCACCACCTTGGCTGGATTTCTCAGCTTTTATTTTAACCATCTGTTTGAAAATGTACGGCTTGTCAACACTTCCAGTACCAGTGAGATGTTTGAGCAGATGCTACGCATCGGCAAGGGAGATATTTTTATCGGTATCAGCTTTCCGCGTTATTCCAAACGGACGGTTAAGGCGCTAAAATACGCTTCTGACATGGGTGCCACAGTGGTGTCCATCACCGACAGCAAAATGTCCCCCATCGCCCAAGGGGCAGATCATCTGCTCCTTGCGAGAAGTGACATGGCTTCTTTTGTGGATTCCCTGGTTGCTCCCCTGAGCTTGATTAATGCCCTGATTGTGGCGGTTGGTCTCAAGAAAAAGGATGAGATTTCCAAGACCTTTTCTAAGCTGGAGCGGATTTGGGATGAATACAACGTTTATGAAAAGATAGAAGACGAAGACAATACGGATCATCAGTTTTGAATGAAAGTAGGGAAGTCATGGAGCAAAAGATAGTGGTCATTGGCGCCGGCGCCGCAGGGCTGATGGCGGCGGGACAAGCTGCCAGACGGGGACGGTCTGTCCTGATGATAGATAAAAATGATCGTCCTGCCCGCAAGGTGATGATCACCGGAAAGGGCCGGTGCAATGTGACCAATGACTGCGACAATGAGACCTTTCTCAAAAATATCCGCTCCAACCCCCGCTTTCTCTATTCCGCCATCGCGGGTTTTTCCACCGCCGATACCATGGAGTTCTTTGAAAATCTAGGCGTGCGGCTAAAGACGGAACGAGGCAACCGGGTTTTCCCCGTCTCAGATCGTGCCGCCGACATTGTGGATGCCCTCAGCGCGTTTGCGAAGGGTGCGGGCGCCCGTTATCAAAAGGGGCGCGTAGAGAAGATCCTATCCGGGGCAGAGGGCGTGGAAGCTGTTGTATTGGCAGATGGGGAAACCATCGCTTGTACTGACGTCATTGTGGCGACAGGGGGAGAGAGCTACCCGGGAACAGGTTCCACAGGAGATGGATACCGGCTGGCTAGGATGCTGGGCCATGAGGTGACCCGAATCCGTCCCTCCCTGATCCCGATTGAAACGGAGGACAGCTTTTGCAAAGAAATGCAGGGGCTTTCTCTGCGAAACGTGACACTGACGGTCACCAAAGGAAAGAAAAAGATATTTTCGGAGCTGGGGGAGATGCTTTTCACCCATTTTGGTGTATCAGGGCCCCTGGTCCTTTCAGCATCATCCCATATGGATGATGAAATAATGGGAGAATATGTACTGCATATTGACTTAAAGCCAGGACTTTCTCCTGAACAACTGGATGCACGGCTGCTCCGGGATTTTGAAAAATATAAAAACAGGGATTTTTTGAATGCTCTAGGGGATCTTTTGCCAAGGAAAATGATTCCTGTGATGGTGCGGCGCTCGGGTATTGAGGGGACAAGCAAGGTCCACCAAATTACACGTCAGCAGCGCCGGAACCTTGTGGAGCTGGTGAAAGACTTTACCATCATACCCAAAGCATTCCGCCCTATCAATGAAGCCATTGTAACGGCCGGCGGAGTCAGTGTCAAACAGGTGGATCCCAAAACTATGGAGTCCAAACTCTGCCGGGGCCTTTATTTTGCAGGAGAAGTGCTGGATCTAGATGCTTATACCGGTGGATTTAACCTGCAGATTGCATTTTCTACCGGTTTTGCGGCTGGAACCCATGTATAAAATAAGCTTGAGGGAGTATTGTTATGAAAGCGGTTGCCATTGACGGGCCCGCCGGTGCGGGCAAGAGCACTATCGCCAAGGCGGTGGCGGCAAAACAGCAGTTTATCTATGTGGATACCGGCGCGTTGTATCGGTCTATCGGCCTCTATGCCGTGCGCTGTGGCAAGGATTACACAGACGGGACCCAGGTGGTCCCATTGCTGCCGGAGATCAGTCTCCAACTGCGGTATGTAGAGGGGATTCAGCGGGTTTTCTTAAATGGGGAGGATGTCAGCGACCTCATCCGCACCCCGGAGATCGCCATGGCGGCGTCAGGGGTGTCGGCCATCCCACAGGTACGGGAGTTCTTGTTTGATCTACAGCGGGATATGGCCAAGGAAAACAATGTGGTGATGGATGGCCGGGATATTGGCACTGTAGTGCTGCCCGATGCGGATGTGAAAATCTTCCTCACGGCGTCGCCAGAGGCGAGAGCACACCGTCGGTATGACGAACATCTGGCCAAGGGAGAAAAGGTTTCCTATGACGATATTCTCCAGGATGTCATTACGAGAGACTATAATGATTCCCATAGGGCGGTGGCTCCGCTGAAACAGGCGGAAGACGCCGTTTTGGTAGATACCACCAATCTTGATTTAGAGCAAAGCATTCAGACAGTTATGAAAATTGTGGAAGAAAAGATATAGCATCGACCTATTGACGAAAGGACAAGCGGGGACGATCCCGAGGAAGAGTATCATGAGTTTTTATGGATTTGCCAAAGTGATCGCGTGTAATACGCTGAACTGGTTTTTTAAAGTAAGGATTGAGGGAAAAGAAAATATCCCACCCGAGGGCGGCTATATTCTCTGCGCCAACCATCGCAGCTATGCCGATCCGGTATTTGTGGGCGGTGCCACACCTCATCAATTGCATTTTATGGCCAAGGCGGAGCTGTTTAAAAACCCGTTTTTTAGTTTTTTGATCCGCCATCTGGGCGCTTTCCCTATTGAACGGGGAAAAGGGGACACCACAGCGATAGAGACAGCCATTGGGTTACTGAAAAGCGGAAAGGCCATGGTCATGTTTCCAGAGGGTACCCGTTCTAAAGACGGAAAGCCCCTGCGCGCGAAATCGGGCGTGGCTATGCTGGCCTATCAGACGGGGGCGGATATCCTCCCCATGAGCATTAGCTTTGGAAAAAGACTGCATTTCCGATGCGGGGTTACCATCCGGATCGGAAAGCTTATTAAAAATGAGGAGCTGGGGATCACCGAATTGGTTCCCTCTCAACTCAAGTTTGCAAGCAACCTGATTATGGAGCGGATTGTGGAAAACCTTGATCCTGTGGAATAGTTTGCAAGGAAGATTTTTCAGGAGGAAGAAAGATGCCGGTAACTGTGGCACAAACCGCGGGCTTTTGCTTTGGAGTGGAACGAGCGGTTCAGATGGTGTATGATACCTTGAGGCGGGGGGAGAAGGTCTGTACCTTGGGCCCGATTATCCATAACCCGCAGATGGTAGAGGAGCTCAGTAAGGAAGGCGCATCCATCGCAGATTCAGTGGCCCAGGCGCCACAGGACAGCACATTGGTGATCCGTTCCCACGGCGTGGGGATGGAGGCTTATGAAGAGATTGCCGCTCGGAGCTTGCGCTGTGTAGACGCCACCTGCCCCTTTGTGGCAAAGATTCATGCCATCGTGTCAGAAAAATCACGGCAGGGCAATGCTGTACTCATTGCCGGGAACGCCAATCATCCCGAGGTACAGGGGATCTGCGGCCACTGTCTGGGACCTGTTTACGTTTTTCAAACACCGGAAGAACTCACAAAAATTGCGGAAAAAAATTCAGAATTGCAGAAAAAACCGGTCATTTTGGTTTCCCAGACGACTTTTAATAAAAAGGTGTGGGAAAAATCCGTAGAAATGGCGAAAAAAGTATATACAAATCTCGAGATTTTTGCTACAATATGTAGTGCTACGGCTAGACGGCAAGAGGAAGCGTTTTCTCTGGCCGGGAAGTCGGACTTAATGATAGTTGTCGGTGGACGTCACAGCTCTAATACGTTAAAGCTGTTTGATATATGCAGCGGAATATGTGAAACTGTTTTGATTGAAACGGCGGAAGAACTGTTTGACTATGATTTCGGCGGCAAAATCAAGGTTGGCGTTACTGCCGGAGCATCAACACCGGCTTTTATAATTAAGGAGGTACAAACAACCATGAGTGAAATTTTGAACAACAATAACATCGAGGAAGATGTGAATTTTGAGGAGGCTTTGGAACAGTCCCTCAAAAGTACATATAATGGAGAGAAGGTAACAGGCATTGTCACTGGCATTGCGCCCAATGAGATTTCTGTGGACATCGGCACCAAGCACGCCGGCTATGTGCCCCTCCATGAACTGACCGATGATCCTACCGCAAAACCCGAAGACATTGTTAAAAAGGGCGATGAGATCAACCTGATTGTTGTCCGTGTCAATGACGTTGAGGGTACCGTTATGCTTTCCAAACGCCGTTATGATGCCATTGCTGGTTTTGAGAAAATCTGTGAGGCTGCTGAGAGTGGCGAGATCCTGGAAGGTGTTGTTGTCGAAGTGGTCAAAGGCGGCGTCATCGCTACCACCAACGGTGTGCGGGTCTTCATCCCGGCATCCCAGGCCACTGCTAGCAGAAACGACAGCTTGGATGATCTGCTGAAAAAGCAGGTTAGATTTAAGATCCTGGAAGTAAAACCGGAGCGCCGTCGTGCTATCGGTTCTATCCGTGCCGTACTCAGAGAAGAAAGAAAAGCACTGGAAGAGAAGTTCTGGAGCGAAGTGGAAGTGGGCAAAGTTTACCACGGCGCTGTTAAGAGCCTGACCTCCTATGGCGCGTTTGTCGATCTGGGCGGCGTGGATGGTATGGTCCACATTTCCGAGCTCTCCTGGAGCCGGATTAAGCATCCGTCTGAGGTGTGCAACGTAGGCGATGTACTAGAAGTCTATGTCAAGGATATTGACGCTGAGAATAAAAAGATTTCCTTGGGCTTCAAGAAAGCAGAAGACAATCCTTGGGAGATCCTCAAGAGAGATTACCCAGTGGGCACCGTTTGCAAGGTGAAGATTGTTTCTATGACCGCTTTTGGTGCCTTTGCACAGATCATTCCGGGCATTGACGGACTGATCCATATTTCTCAGATTTCCACCGAGCGGATTAACAAACCGCAGGATGTCCTTTCCATCGGACAGGAGGTCGAGGTTAAGATTACTGACATCGACTTCGAGAAGAAGAGAATCAGCCTCTCCATGCGGGCACTGATTGAAGAGAGAGAGAAGGCCGCACAGGAGGCCGCTGTCCAGGAGGACATGCAGTCTATGCAGGCATTCGCTCAGCAGCAGGCAGAAGCCGCAGCAGAGGAGTCCGCTCCTGAAAGCGCAGAATAGTTATAGTTAAGAAGACGACGCAGGTGTCTGCGTCGTTTTTTTATTATGCTTTAGCAAAGAAGCCCCAGCGGTAAGTCGCTGGGGCTTCAAAAACCGCCGGCTATGCCGGTGGGAGTTTAGAGCTTAAGC
>NZ_CBDTOK010000009.1:0-12825 GCF_965361945.1 Zongyangia sp.
CACAGCTGATAAATCTTTTCCAGCTGCTCCTTGACAATACTGACAGGGTTGCCCTGGTTAGAGCTATAGTATTCATAGAGGATTTGATCATCTTTAGAAAGAAGAACCACCTTGGTTGTGGTACTGCCACAATCGATGCCCAGATAAGCCCCGCCGTCATAGCCAGCAATATCCCGTCGTTCTACTGTGGCCTTGGCATGGCGCGCACGGAATTCTGCATACTCCGCTTTGTTCTTAAACAGCGGTTCCAGATGTTCTGTCCTATCTGCATCATCAGAGGCCTGGGTAATCCGGGTAATGAAATCATCGTATGTATAAAACCTTTCCTGTTTCTGCGCAAAAATTGAGGTGCCAATGGCAACAGCATACGGCCCCAGATCAGGGAATACTGCATTTTCATCTGAGAGTTTCAGTGTCTCTTTAAAGCGTTTTTGAAGCCCCTTTAAAAAGTAGAGGGGTCCTCCCAAAAAGAGGACCTTGCCCTTAATTTGCCGCCCCTGGGCAAGACCTGTAATTGTCTGATCTACTACCGCCTGGAAGATGCTTACAGCAATGTCTTCCTTCCGGGCCCCCTGGTTGAGAAGAGGCTGAATGTCACTTTTAGCAAAGACACCGCACCGGGACGCAATGGGATAAATTTTCTCATAATTCTCACTGAGTTTGTCCAACTCATCCGGAGTCACGGCAAGCAGGGATGCCATCTGATCGATAAACGCACCAGTCCCTCCTGCACAGGTGCCATTCATCCGTTCCTCCATTCCACCGGTGAAAAAGATAATCTTGGCATCCTCTCCCCCAAGCTCAATGACCACATCGGTGTCCGATGCATATTTTTTTACGGCCTCTCCGGTGGCAAAAACTTCCTGGACAAAGTCCACGCCTGCGGCCTTGGATAATCCCAAACCAGCAGAACCAGAAATCGCCGCTTTAAATTCATGTCCCTCCAGCAAAGGGCGCACCTGCTCCAGAATTTCCGCTGTCTTCTGCCGTACTTGGGAAAGATGCCGTTCATAGTGCTTAAATTTTAGTTTTTCGCCATCATAAACCACAACTTTGACTGTGGTGGAACCAACGTCCACCCCCACTGTAAAACCCATATTTCTCCGCCTATCTCTTAAAATCTTATTTTTTCTCTCTGTAGGAAAAGCTTTTAGCCTTATTCCCCCATAATTTACAAAGCATAAAAATACTGATAATTTATTATCGTAACATAATTTTTGGCCTTTTTCCAACATTTTTCATCATAGAAATATGACACAACTGTAAATTTGGGGCGCCATTTATTCCCAAGAATCGGCTGTTTTCTCCAACATGCACTATTATAGTCTATTTTTATTATTTATGCAATATGCTGATTGCGATTGGCAGTATTTGAATTAGCTGCACAAAAAAGGCAGGGTATTTTTTAATACCCTGCCTTTTTGAGGATTAATTTCTATTGATTCTTTTTCTCTTTTTGTTGTTCTAAAGACTCTTCAGTCCCTTTATCCACCGTTTCTCCTTCATTAGATGTCGTTGCCTTATCAATCTTTCTGTGTTTACGTCTTTTTCGCAGAATTAAAACGATAATAATTATAATTACCCCAATAATGAGGATATAAGGCAGGTTGACAATCAAAAAAAGAGCAATGTTCACACACATGGTCCCCAGATCATTCATGGTTTCTCCAATGCCATGGCCTACTTTCTCAAAAAAGCTGTCTCCCTGTACCTCCGTAACACTTTTGACCTCTTCAATCTGGATATCCACGGTAGAATAGTCCACCATATTATCATATTGTTTCAGTGAGCTTGTATAGCTTTCCAGCTGCCTGCGCACTTCGGTCAATCTCTCTTCTAAGCGAATAATTGCCTCAATATCATCCGCTTGTTCTAACAGGCTGAGAAGCCGTTCCTGCTCGACTTCTAAAGCATTCCTTCTCGACTCTGTATCATAATAGGTAAGAGATATGTCTTCAGCATATTCATTTTGATAGAGCACATTGCTCTGCTCGGAAACCTCAGAAAGAAAACTATCCAGTTTCTCCTGAGGAATGCGCAAGGTCAGGTAGGCATGACGCAAATTTTCCCTGCCATCCGCATACAAATTCTTCCCATCGACCATGGAGCTTTGTACATATCCCCCTGCCTGTTCCACCTTGTTCTTTAAAGAGGAAATAAAGCTGTCAAAGTCCAATGTCTCTACGCCCATGTCCACTGTGCGAATAATTTTGGCCTCATTGTCCTGCCACTGTTCATCGCCGTCATCTGCGGATATCTCCGCACTCTCGGCGGCAGCGTCCTGAGCGGCATTGTTCGCCGTATCCTGATCCATTCCCACAGCGCCAGTTTCCACTTCCGCAATAGCTGTACTGGACGATGACTCTCCTGTCATATCGGATGCAGAGCACCCAGTCAGCAGCAAAATAGCTACCAATGCCAATGCAGAAAATGCCAGCAATAACTTCTTCATACCGCTTCCTCCTTTTCCTAAATTGAGCCTGCAAAATTTCTTCACAAGCTTTGGTTTTTTAATTATATCATATCAGTGTATTTCTTTTTCTTTTTCATTGCATCCGTTTCTTATTTGTTACTAAATTGGCATATACTACATGGGATACGGAAAAAGCCCTACAAAAAATGATCGAATTTTATAAAATTCTGTTTACTAACCTCTGCTAGAATGATAACATAAAGTCATGCGTTTAAGCATTTGCATAAACCTTATAGGAAAGGATGGAGATTTATCATAAAAAAAAGAAAACTCATTGCAGTGATCGCCCTATGTATGTCCTTTTGCCTAATACTAACTTCCTGTGCGGTACTGGATTCTGTCCTCAATGCTGTTACAGGATGGGGGGATAAAAACACCCACCAGGATGTCAAATTTGAAGATATGGTCTATACTCGTCCGGATGGAGATGCACTTCTTTCTCTGATTGATCAGGCCATTTCGGATTTTGACAGCGCTGACTCAGCCCAAAAACAGATGGAGGTTGTCAATTCCTTTTCTACTGAGCTCAGCAACTTTTCTTGTATGTACACATTGGCGCAGATCCACAGTTACCTTGATGCCACCGATGAATTTTACAAGGAAGAAATGTCCTATCTGGATGAAATGGCCGCGAATATAGACGCCAAACGCAACACATTAATGCGCAAATTGGTAGAATCCCCTTATTATGATGACCTGGAAGAAATGCTGGGAGAATGGCAGATGGAGGATCTCTCCATGAGCACCAAGACCAGCGCCGAAGAGATCGCGGATTTGAAAGTTCGGGAAAATCAATTGGTCACCGAATATAATTACCTAGCTGCTACGGCCACCATTGACTATTTTGGTGAAGAAACGCTATTCAGTTCCCTTGATCCTACCATCCAGTATTTCATGTTACCCGCCTATTATCAGAAATACAATGAAATCCTAGGCGAAAAATACCTGGAACTCATTCAGGTTCGCCAGGAAATGGCGCAGAAATTAGGCTATGACAATTACATCCCCATGGGCTATGACAATATGGGTCGTAGCTGCTATGGTGTTGAGGAGGTCGAAGCCCTCCGTGCTGATGTCAAAAAATATATGGTACCTCTTTATAAAGAGATCATCCAGCAGGCCCAAAATGATCTGCTCACTGATTCAGAGTCTCCCAGTTTTCTTCTCAGTGAAGATATCGTTCCCCAGGGGGGATACGACGGCATGGTGGAAAACTTCTGGAACATGACAGCTGAGCTTTCCAAAGAAACTGCCGAAAGTTCTGATTATATGCGCCGCAACAATCTCTACAGCTTTGAAAAGCAGGAGAATAAGACGGATACCGATATGACCACGATTATTGGTGGTCAGTACTATGCACCATACATGTTTATCAACGTGGATGGAACCAGTTTTTATGATGTCACCACCATGTTCCACGAGTTTGGGCACTATAACGCCATGTACCATAAGGTATCCCCCGAATCTTATTTCAGTTCTGAATCTCGATCCATCGACGTGGCGGAGATATATTCCCAGGGCATGGAATTTATTGCATTCCCCTATTATGAAGACTTCTTTGGCGCAGGAGCCGAAGACGCACAGAAGTCCCAGGTGTTTTCCAAGGTAGAAACTATTGTAAACGCCACTATGCAGGATGAATTCCAGCATCTAGTCTACGCAGAGGAAGACATTACATTAGACGAGATCAATGAAATATGGGCGAATCTTTATAAGGAATACGGGCTTGATACTCTGGTCTCCGGCGATATGGCCAGTACTATCGGCCTTTCCTGGATCGATATTCCCCATTTCTTCTTAGTTCCCTTCTACTCCATTGACTATACGGTGTCAGCCTGCGCCGCGCTGCATGTATGGGAGGATTTGGAGCAGGATTGGCAGGAAGGATATGCTACCTATATGGAGCTTGTCAAAGCTCCTGCCAGTCTCGACTTTTTGGAAGTTCTAGCAGAAGCAGATGTGCCCAGCCCCTTTGAGCCCAACAGCATGAAGGTGCTCAGCGAAAAAATAGCAGATTATTTAACAAATTAAAGGAGCCTGATATTTGTGCGAAACGAAAAAGTTGATGCCTTTTTGGCATCTCACGGATTCAATGTCCTGGAATTCGAGGAAGGAAGTACTGCTACCGCTCCCATGGCGGCAAATCAGTTAGGAGTGAAAATCGACCAAATTGCCAAGTCTATCCTCCTAAAGGGAAAGGATGGAAAAAACTATCTGGCGGTCATTCCTGGCGCGCAGAAGCTATCCAGTTCCAAAATCAAGGCTGCAACCGGGACAAAATGCAGCATGATGAATGGAGATGAGGCTTTTGCCGCCACAGGATATCATCCTGGAGGCGTTTGCCCCTTTCTGGCAGAGAATATCATCATTCTCATCGATCAAAGTTTGAAAGAGCTGGGAGATATTTATCCCGCTGCCGGCACCAGTTCTACAGCAGTCAAGATAGATTTTGATAGCTTGGTACGCATTACCGGGGGCACCCCCTGTGATGTTATCGCAAAATAACTAGGAATAAAAGGGCCCTGGTAATACCAGGGCCCTTTTATTCCTAGAATGATCCAAGCATTTCTAAAAATTCCTGTTCCGATAGGATGGGGGTGCCTAATTGTTGTGCCTTTGTCAGCTTGCTTCCTGCTTCTTCCCCTGCCACAACATAGGTTGTCTTCTTTGAAACGCTGGAAGAAACTTTGCCGCCAAGTTTCTCAATAGCTTCCTTCGCTTCATTGCGTGTCATTTGAGAAAGGGTACCCGTCAAAACAAAGGTGGAACCTTCCAAACGGGTGTCGCTGACGATCTTAGTATTCTCCATCAAAACCCCTGCGGACTTCAGCTTTTCTACCATTTCTCGAGTCCCTTCCATGGAAAAGAAATCTACAAGGCTTTCTGCCATAATCATACCAAATCCATCAATGGATGCCACTTCTTCCGCAGTAGCAGACATGACCGCGTCCAAGGTATGAAAACGCTGCGCCACAAGATCTGCCGCTTTTTGACCGATATTGCGAATGCCAAATCCAAACAGCAGCCGAGCAAGGCCTGCCTGCTTGGATTTTTCAATAGCATCCATTAGATTTTGCGCCGATTTTTCTCCCATTCGCTCCAAATTCTTTACATCTTCTTTTTGAAGGAAATAAAGATCACTGGCGCTTTGAATGAGCTTCTGATCGATAAGGGACTGAATGAGCGCTGGGCCCAGCCCTTCGATATCCATGGCATCCCGGGAAGCAAAATGGATGATCATCCGCAGCAATTGTGCAGGGCATTCCGGATTGATGCATCGCAAGGCTGCTTCATCCTCTTCCCTGACCACCCGGCTGCCACAGGACGGGCAGATCCTTGGAATTTGATACACTTGGGAATTCTCACAGTGGCGGGCCACTGTGACCACCTCTGGTATGATATCCCCTGCCTTGCGCACTACAATGGTATCCCCAACGCCAATGGCTTTTTCATCAATAAAGTCCTGATTGTGGAGAACTGCACGGCTGACAGTGGTTCCCGCCAATTGGATAGGGTCAAAAACCGCCGTCGGAGTCAATACACCAGTGCGTCCCACTTTTACCTGAATTTCTTTCAGTACGGTTTCCTTTTCCTCAGGGGGATATTTAAATGCAACCGCCCATCTTGGATATTTAGCAGTAGAGCCCAACTGTTCTCTCTGGGCGAAATCGTTAATTTTAATAACAGCACCGTCAATATCAAAGGGATATTTTCCCCGCATAGAGCCAATGTGCTCTACCTCTTTGACGGCATCCTCAATATTGTCAAACTTCTGAAAGGAGGGAATCACCTTAAACCCCAGTTCGGATAGAAGAACCAGAGAATCATAATGATTGGTGATTTCTATCCCCTCTATCTGTTGAACATTAAAAACAAAAATATCCAGCCGTCGTTTTGCCGTGATCTTGGGATCCTTCTGTCGTAGAGAGCCCGCCGCCGCATTCCGTGGATTTTTAAACGGCTGCTCCTCATTGAGTTCCTGTAATGCCACCAGTTTCTCAAAGTTATGCCTGGGCATATACACCTCACCCCGTACTTCCAAAAAAGGCAAAGAACGGCGCAACCTCATGGGAATGGAGGGCACAGTTTTAAGATTCTGGGTGACGTCTTCTCCCACCATTCCGTCTCCGCGGGTAGAACCACGTACAAATTTAGAATCAGCATATTCCAAGGATACAGAAAGCCCATCAATTTTAGGTTCTACCACATAGACAGGATTTGCTATCGTCTCTCGAACCTTTTCATCAAAGGCATATAGCTCGGCGGTATCAAACATATCCCGCAGACTTCCCATCGGCACGGTATGGGGAACACTTTCAAAGGTGTTGAGCGCCATCCCCCCTACCCGCACGGTAGGAGAATCATCGGACTTAAATTCAGGAAACTGTTCTTCTAAGTCCATCAACTCATGAAGCATCCTGTCATATTCAAAATCCTCTACCGTGGGACTATCTAGCACATAATATTGATAATTGAGCTCCTCCAATACGGTTCGGAGCTCTTCTATTTTCTGTTTTGCCTCAATTTTTTCCATACAGATGACGATCCTCTCTCAATGGCTTCCATTCATTTTATAATGATATATAACAAGAATATTATACCATAACTCACTCTGAAATATCATCTACATATTTTTTAATGCGAGCGTCATTCGCATCATAATCGTTAATATCAGACATATTGGCATTCCCGCCGTCTTCTACATTGGTGTAGGCATCTGGAATGGGGCCTACAATCACGGTTTCTGCAATACAGAAATTTGTGCCTGCTGTAAATTCGGTGGAGAATCCCGGTATGACCGCTGTAAATTCTACATGAACATCCAGCATCATCTGATGGCGGGTTTGATTGATTCCAGCACTATCAAATTTACTCTCCAGTTGGGTGTGTGCACTCCCCTGAGGAATAATACGAAAATTGATCTCCGGCCCAAACCCTGAAAGCCACTTACTACCAGAAAGGGTACCGGCAGGAATTCCAATGGAACGGTATTCGTCTTTTTCTAGCTCCTCTTCTACCGCATTGGATATACGGGACTTGAGACTACTGATTGCCAAAGCGTCAGTTTCTATGGAGCTGACCTGGTTATTCTCCCCCATATTTAACTGAACAAGATCCTCATAATGAATCTCTTGGCTTTCTATCTCCTTTAAAACAGCGTTGTTAATTGCCTTTGTCGTATATACCTTAATTTGGTAGGAAACAATGGTGGAAACTGTCTTTTGCACCTGCATATCAAAATAAAAAAGAAAAGCCAAAAGAACCAAAACGGCAACAAAACATTTGCATACAAATGTTTTCCGAAGCCGCCGACGGCGTAGTTTTGTCATTTAGCTTCCCTCCTGTTTTATCTGAATCATCATATTTTATGCCTTTTATAGCACAAAAGTGTATGAAAATGAAAGGAAACAAATGATTCCTACTAAATCTTTAGTTATGATTTTGGTTCCTCGCTCATAAAATGGGACAAAGGGCTTTTCTGGCTCTTTCGTTAAAAGCAGGAGGAAAGGGGAATCTACATTGAACGAGAGCAGACAAGAAAACAAACCGGATATCCGGCAGGAATACAGGCAGAACCAGTCTCCCATACCTGACCGAAGAAAATCCTTAGAATCATCTCAACCCAAGGAGGAGCACATTGTCTTTGGCGTCATTGTCATCCAAGTTTGCATTTGCATTTTTGTGTTGGCAACGGCTTTTATTCTCAAAGGTTTTGGTGGTTCAAACTATGAAACTGTGCGCTCTTATTACCAAAATCTTGTGACACCCGAAAATCTCCAGGTGGAAATGAACAACCCGCAAGACTATGCGGATAAAATGAATCAGCTGGAAAAAGAGCTGGCCCAAATTCCAGACCAGTTCGCCTTGGCTCCACAGCAGGACGAAGATACAGAGGAGGGCCAATCAAAATTAGAAGAAGAGAAGAACTCTGAAAATGCAGAAAACAGCGAGGCTTCTCATCCTCAAGAATCAGGTGCTGGAGGACAGCATAGCGTATCCTATGTATCCTTAGATACTACAAAACCAATGGAAAAACAAAAATGGCCAGCACCAGAGGGGACAGCATTGTCCCCCTTTTTTGTGACAGCAACCCCTATATCACCTGTAGACGGTACCATTACCTCTCCCTATGGTTATCGGATTCATCCTATTACGGGAGAACTAGACTTTCACACCGGCCTTGACATTGCGGCTCCTAATAACACCCCCATTCGAGCTATCCTACCCGGAACTGTCAAGGAAATTGGAGAATCTGAGATCTATGGTAATTATATTGTTGTTGCTCATCAAAATGGCTTTGAGTCCGTCTACAATCACTGTGAAAGTATTACTGCCCAAGTGGGAACGGTGGTGCGCCAAGGAGACTGGATCGCTCGGGTTGGATCTACTGGGCTCTCTACCGGAAATCACGTCCATCTTGATCTCAAAATTAATGGGGTCTATGTGAATCCCTATCTTGCTTATATAGGAGCCGTTCATGCTGACATTTCGGATACGTAATACCAGACTTCACCTTTCCATCTGGTTCTTCGCCATACTATATTTATTCCTTATCATGGATCGCCAGCAGTTTTATCCCCTTTTTTTCGGATCCATCTTTTTGCACGAAGCGGCTCATCTTATCATAATGATTTGGTGGAAAAAGAAGATCCTCTCTATCTCTCTTTTGCCCTTTGGCATTCGTGTATCTGCTGAGGAAACGGTGATCCAGAGCTATGGCCAGGAAATTTCTATTACCCTGGCTGGCCCGCTGGCCAATTTTATCTGTGCCGCTGTCTGTCTATGGTGCTTATCATTTCACCAAAGTCTGCCGCTGGCTGTATCCGCAGCAGTCAATTTAGTTTTGGGCGCTTTTAACCTTTTACCCATTGGAGTTCTAGACGGAGGCAGGCTACTTACACAGTTTCTTCAAATGAGAGGATGTCAAAAAACAGAAAAGATCACTTCTACTGTTTCTCTTCTTTTTCTCCTACCTCTTTTGTCTTTTTCCATCTGGCTTTTCCTCTTTCATGGACATAACCCTTCTCTATTGATCACTGGCATATATCTCACATCAACTGCTATTTTCAAGGCTACTAAAAACTAATATAATACAAAACAAAAAGACAGGCGCATGCCTGTCTTTTTGCGTTCATAAAAATAGATTATTGATTTTTCTCTTTGATATATTTATCAATAGAGGCAGCGGCTGTCTTTCCTGCACCCATAGCCAAAATGACAGTTGCGGCACCGGTAACAGCATCACCACCAGCGTAAACGCCTTCTCTGGTGGTACACATGCTCTCGTCTACAACCAAACAACCGTGATTGTTGGCTTCAATCCCCTTGGTGGTTGTACGGATCAGCGGGTTGGGAGAAGTTCCAATGGCCATAATCACGCTATCCACCGGCAATTCAAAGTTAGAGCCTTCAATAGCTACAGGACGCCGTCTGCCAGAAGCATCCGGCTCGCCCAGCTGCATTTCCAAGCACTCCAGCGCCCGAACATGTCCATCCTCATCGCCCAACACCTTCACTGGATTGGTCAGGAATTTAAAGATAATTCCTTCTTCCTTTGCGTGATGGATTTCTTCAGCACGCGCGGGCATTTCAGCTTCAGACCGGCGATATACAATATAAACGTTTTCTGCACCCATACGTTTAGCACAGCGGGCCGCATCCATCGCTACGTTGCCACCGCCAACGACTGCTACATTCTTGGCCTTATGCACCGGAGTATCATAATCCTCCAGATAGCCTTTCATCAGATTGATTCTGGTCAGATATTCATTGGCTGAATAAACACCCAAGAGGCTTTCCCCTTCGATTCCCAAGAAACTGGGCAAACCGGCACCAGAACCAATAAACACTGCTTCAAATCCCATTTCAAAAATATCGTCAATGGAAAGTACACGTCCAATAACCATGTTGGTCATGACATTGACGCCCAGTTTGCGCAGCCCATCGATTTCAGAAGCAACAATAGACTTCGGCAGACGAAATTCAGGAATACCATAAACCAAAACACCGCCCGGAGTGTGGAACGCTTCAAAGATGGTAACCTCATATCCCAATTTTGCCAAATCGCCAGCACAGGTCAGGCCAGAAGGTCCAGCACCGACAATGGCTACTTTATGGCCGTTGCTTTCAGGCTTAACAGTATCCTTTTTCACATTCTTCATATACCAATCGGCAACAAAGCGCTCTAAGCGGCCCACAGCCACCGGCTCGCCTTTAATACCCCGGACACATTTGCCCTCACATTGGGACTCTTGAGGACAGACACGGCCGCTGATGGCAGGCAGGGCATTGGTAGAAGCGACAATTTCATAAGCTTTCTCAAAATTGCCAGCAGCAACCTCTGCAATAAACTCAGGAATTCGGACATTAACTGGACAGCCGGAAACACAGGGCATGTGTTTGCAGTGCAGGCAGCGTCCCGCCTCTTCCATGGCCATCTCTTCTGTATAGCCCAAAGCAACCTCTTGAAAATTTTTATTGCGTACATTGGGATCCTGTTCCGGCATCGGAACTTTATGTAAAGACATATTAGGCATTGTGATTTCCTCCCAGCAAACGGCAAATATGGGTGGCGTCGTGCTGCTCTTCCCCTTTATAGAAAGAGTTGCGCTTCATCAACTCATCATAATCGACCTCATGGCCATCAAAATCCGGGCCATCAACGCAGGCAAACTTTGTTTTGCCCCCCACAGTTACACGACATCCTCCGCACATTCCGGTACCATCAATCATGATGGGATTCAGGCTTACCAAGGTTTTGATTCCATAAGGTTTTGTTGTCAAGGACACAAATTTCATCATAGGGATGGGGCCAATCGCGATAACCAGATCGTATTGATTACCAGACTCGATGAGCTGTTTAAGCTTATCGGTGACAAATCCTTTTTCACCATAGCTTCCGTCATCGGTGGTGATATAGTAGTGATTAGAAACCGCTTTCATCTCATCTTCCAGAATAACAATATCCTTGCTCCGGAAACCGGCGATGATGTCCACTTCAGCACCCTTGTTGAAAAGAGCTTTGGCTGAAGGATAAGCAATAGCACATCCAACACCGCCGCCAATCACACATACCTTTTTATACCCATCTAGTTCCGTGGGCTTACCCAAGGGGCCTACAAAATCATGGATAGAATCTCCCTCATTCAGTTCCGACAGCAACTTTGTAGATCTACCGACGGCCTGAAAAATGATGGTAACTGTCCCCTTCTCACGGTCATAATCAGCAATTGTCAGCGGGATGCGCTCACCAAATTCATCCACACGGAAGATGATGAACTGCCCAGCTTCAGCTTTTTTAGCAACAAACGGCGCCTCAACTTCCATCAGGGTGACCATGTCGTTAAGCTGACGCTTTTTTACTATCTTATACATGTTCCACGCTCCCTCTACAGTTTAGTTTCTTACAGTTTCAAATTATATCTCAAATGAGTACGTAATTCAAGGCGCTATCGTTCAATATGAAGAAAAAAAAACAAGTTTCATCGTGAATTTTGCTAAAACTGTTTATCATTTCCACTAAAAAGCATATTTCTTATTGTGCAGTTCTACTTTATAAAAAAACATCCAGTGAGATACTCACTGGATGTTTTTTCAACTCAAAATTCTATTTTACTGTAGTTCCCGGATAGTAATGCTCCAAAATTTCGATATAGTCCATTCCTTCTTTTTCAGCATAGAAATGGGCGCCGAATTGGCTCATTCCCACCCCATGGCCATAACCATAGGTGGTAATTGTAAACATACCATTTTTATAGGTGATATCGAAATCCGCGGAAGCAATAATACTGCCCGTTTCTGGGTTCTTCAGAATGTCCTCTCTCACCCAACGCCCAGTAATATTGGTGATGGAATTTTTGATTCGGTTGAAATAGACTGATTTTCCCGCAATCAACATATTTCCATTGTAACCACCCGAGGTTTCTGTTTTGACCTGGAAAAGCTTGGTCATATCATAGTTATCGGGGACATCAATACCTGCCAAGCTCAATCTACGCAGAATCTCGGCCTTTGTATAAGTATAGGTATGGGTATAGTATTTGCTGTTGGTAAAATAGCTGTCGGCAAGGTAGTCATATTTACTTTCCACACTTACCAAATAGGGATAACTGCCACCCCATACTTCCGTTGATGCATTGGTTCTTCCCGCAGAACAGGAGAAATAGGGGGTAAATGCTACTTCGCCATTATATGTTACCATTTCGCCAAGCACAGACTTCACTGCTTTCTCCACATTAGGGCCAATCGTGCTCTTCATCTGCACATAGGGTGCTGTTCCCGAGTTATTGGAGGAAAGCACGTAAGAGTAAGCGGCAACTGCTTGGGCTTTTAACGCCTCAATATTAAAGCTT
>NZ_CBDTOK010000010.1:0-4050 GCF_965361945.1 Zongyangia sp.
AAATCTAATTTTACACGGCAGGGAGGATTGTCCGTTCCAAATGAAACGGCAGTTCTCCCTGTCCATTTGAATGGATCAATTCGAAAAGGATAACAGGTGGTACAACAAGATAAAAAATAACCTAAACAAGCAGAAACCGGCGTGATCTAACACGCCGGTTTCTGCCGAAACTCTTTTTGCTTGCTTATGGAACGCCGTCGAATCAAGGATCCTTTGTTTTTGACGCTACCAAATGATAACTTTCATAGGACGCCTCACCCGCGACGGTCCTTTTTCTTTGGGTTATTTCACCAGGATCTTTTTGATCCGGCCCACATACATGGTGTGGTAGTCCTTGTCCGGGTAGTATCTTTCGTCATAGCCCTCTGCGGTGAAATACTGGGGCGCCAGCTCCTGGGCGTAGAGCTTTTCGCAAAGGATCACCAGCCGGGCCTCTTTGAAGTAAGGGGTGTCCCCCTCATAGTCCAGGGTGAAGCCGCAGGCGGCGATTTTGTCCATATCCCGGCCCGACTTGGTGCCGCAGAGGCTGAGGGCCTCCCGGTAGGAGGAATCCATGACGCAGAGGGAAAACTCCTTTTCCCCATCCACAAACTCTTTGGTATAGCGCTGGGGGCGGATATAGATGGTGCAGACGTCCTGATTCCAAAGGACTCCCACGCCGCCCCAGCTGGCGGTCATGGTGTTGCATTTTTCCCGGTTGCCGGCGGTGATGAGGAGCCAGTCCTTGCCGATGAGGGTAAATGGGTTGTCTTGAAGCTCCTGGGGAGCGATTTCACGAAACATCCGGTTGCCTCCTTCTCTTGTTTTTCACCAATCAGTATACGTCTTTCACAGCCTTCTTGCAACCGGCGTGGAAAATTTGTGCCTATCCTACAAAAAGCGCCCCAAAGCCGAGGCAAAAACTTGACAGGGCATTTCGCTGCCCCATGGAGCAAAAAAACAAGAGGCTTTTTGTGAGATTTTTCCCTTGTTTTTTTAGAAACCATACAACTGAAAATTCGTAAAATTTCCACAATCATTTTGAAAAGCACTCACTGCGAGGATTTGCTAAAAAAAATTTAGGGTATTCTGAAAAAAACGTCAAGGGGGCGTTGAAAATTCTGTGGAAAATGTGGAAAGTTTCTGCAAAATCCAAAGGGTGAAAAGTTTTTTGAAGAATTTTTCTTCATACCCCTTTTATTTTCACTTGTTTGGTGAAACCATCAAAAAATGAGATCAAAAATTTATGCATATCACAAAATCACCGAAAAAGGTGCGGCCGTATTGCATCTATAGTCCTAGAGTGATACAATATGTGGTATCCGATGTGATAAAAATCCAAGATGATGTACATTTAAATACACACCTGAGAAAGCGGAGGAATGGAAGATGCAGATGAATCAAAACGGCAGGACGGTGCTGGAGCGCCGTTACCTGGTCAAAGATGAACATGGTGAAAATATCGAGACGGTAGAAGGGCTCTTCCGCCGGGTGGCAGACGCCATTGCGGAGGCGGACCGGGATTTTGACCCCAAGGCGGATGTAGAGGGGCTGTCCGACCGGTTTTATGACATGATGACCAACCTGGAGTTTCTCCCCAACTCCCCCACCCTCATGAACGCCGGGCGGCCTTTGGGTCAGCTTTCGGCCTGTTTCGTGCTGCCCATTGAGGACTCTATGGAGGCGATTTTTGAGACGGTGAAAAACGCCGCCCTCATCCACAAGTCCGGCGGCGGCACCGGATTTTCCTTCTCCCGGCTGCGGCCGGCCGGGTCCACCGTCAAGACCACCGGCGGCGTGGCCAGCGGACCGGTGAGCTTTATGCGGGTCTTTAACATGGCCACCGAGGCGGTCAAGCAGGGCGGCACCCGCCGGGGCGCCAACATGGGCATCCTCCGGGTGGATCATCCCGATATCCTGGACTTTATCGACTGCAAAAAAAACAACGCCGACATCACCAACTTCAACATTTCGGTGGGCATCACCGAGGACTTTATGAAGGCGGTGGAGCAGGACGCCGACTACGACCTGATCGATCCCCACACCAAAGAGGTGGTGGGACATCTTTCCGCCAAAGCGGTCTTTGACAAGATCGTAGAGGCCGCCTGGAGAAACGGGGAGCCGGGCATCATCTTCTTAGACCGGCTCAACCGGGATAACGTAGTCCCCAGCCAGGGGGAGATCGAGAGCACCAACCCCTGCGGGGAGCAGCCCCTGCTGCCCTATGAGTCCTGCAACCTGGGCTCCATCAACCTGTGCAATATGCTCAAAGAAACCTCCGGCGGCTGGGAAATCGACGAGGAGAAGCTGGCAAAGACGGTAAAGCTGGCTGTCCACTTCCTGGATAACGTCATCGAGGTCAACAAATACCCCCTGGATCTCATCGACAAGGTGACCAAAGAGACCCGGAAGATCGGCCTGGGGGTCATGGGCTTTGCCGATATGCTGGCCCGGCTGGGGGTAGCTTACAACTCTGAGGAGGGCGTGGCCCTAGGCGAAAAAATCATGGACTTTATCACCGCCCACGCCCGGGCCGCCAGCGAGGAGCTGGCCAAAGAGAGAGGGGCTTTCCCCCTCTTCGCCGAGAGCATTTATAAAGACGGGGCGCCTCTGCGCAACGCCACCTGCACCACCATCGCCCCCACCGGCACCCTCTCCATCATCGCCGGATGTTCCTCCGGGGTGGAGCCGGTCTTTGCCTATGTGTTCATCCGCAACGTCATGGATAACACCGAGATGATCGAGGTCAACCCCATCCTTCGGGAGACCTTGGAAAAACGGGGGCTTTACAGCGACGGGCTCATGCGGAAGATCGCGGCCCAGGGGACCCTCCAGCACATCGACGAGATTCCCCAGGACATCAAGGACGTCTTTGTCTGCTCCCATGACATTTCCCCCACCTATCACGTGAAGATGCAGGCGGCGTTCCAGCGCCATACCGACAACGCTGTCTCCAAAACCGTCAACTTCACCCACGACGCCACCATTGAGGACGTCCGGGAGGTGTATATGTTGGCTTACCGGCTCCAGTGCAAGGGCGTCACCATCTACCGGGACGGCAGCCGGGACAGCCAGGTCCTCAACATCGGCTCGGTGAAGAAGGAGGGGGACGCCAAAGCTCCCGAAGCCGCCGGGCTCCAGCTGCCTCAGACCAAGATCCTGCCCCGTCCCCGGCCGGAAATCACCTCCGGCATGACCGAGCGGATGCGGATCGGCTGCGGCAACCTGTATGTCACCGTCAACTACGATGAAAACGGCATCTGCGAGGTCTTCACCTCCACCGGCAAGGCGGGAGGCTGTCCCTCCCAGTCGGAAGCCACGGCAAGGCTTGTCTCCATCGCCCTGCGCTCCGGCATTGACCTGGATGAGATCATCGACCAGCTGCGGGGCATCCGCTGCCCCTCCACCATCCGCCGTCAGGACGTCAACTGCACCTCCTGCCCGGACGCCATCGCCAAGGTCATCAAGAAGGTGGCGGACTTCCAGAGCCTTCACAAGAACGAGGCCATGCCCTTCGTTGCGGAGGACGCCCAAAAGCGCCCCGCGCCCACCCATCCCGGCGCCATGAAGTACTGCCCTGAATGCGGCGCCGAAATGGAGCATGAGGGCGGCTGCGTCTCCTGCCGCAGCTGCGGTTACTCCAAATGCAACTAGCGGCGAGTCGCCGCTGACATATCGCGCTGCGGCGCAATGAAAAACAAAAACGCGTGTGCCGCGACAATGTCGCAAACGAGACTTGGAGCGCGTCATGCCCGCCGCTAGGCGTGCCACCTACCGGTGGGGGATGTCGCGGATAGGCGCAATGGGTAACTTAATCGCGTGTGACGCGGCGGTGTTTCGAACGAGACTTGGGGCGCGACTTGCTGCCCGCCAGGAGCGCGTGTGCCGCGGCAATGTCGCGAACAGGACTTGGAGCGCGTCATGCTCGCCGCCAGGCGCGCCGGCTACCGCCGGGGGATATCGCGCTGTGGTTTCAATCGCAGCTCAGTTGCGGGCATCGCGAACAGTGTTACAAAATAAAACCCAGGGCGCGTCTTCCCGCCCCGGGAGGGGCCGTGGGCGGTTTCGGCG
>NZ_CBDTOK010000011.1:0-9123 GCF_965361945.1 Zongyangia sp.
AGGGCTGCTCAATGTAGGGGCAGAGGACACCAAGGGCACCGATCTGCAAAAGGATGCCTTTGGCCTGCTCAAAAATGCGCCTTTGCATTTTACAGGAAACATTGAGCCCAGAGATGTTCCCTTTGGAGAATGCGAAGTGGTGGTATGCGACGGCTTTTCCGGCAATATTGTCCTCAAGCTGACAGAGGGATTGGCTTCCGCCATGATGGGCAACATTAAAAACATCCTTTACAAGAACACCCTGACCAAGCTGGCGGCGGCCAGCATTAAAGGCGGGCTGATGGACTTTAAAAAGAGGATGGATTACACCGAGTACGGCGGGGCGCCTCTAATGGGCATTGCAAAGCCTGTCATCAAGGCCCACGGCAGCTCCAATGCCAATGCGTTTAAAAATGCCATCCGTCAGGCCAAGGAATTTGTGGAGCACGATGTGATCGGGGAGATTCAAAAATCCTTGGATGAGCTGAAGAAAGTGGAGCAGTAGTTGCGGGAGAGATAGGAATGAAAGAAAAAGAACTGGAAAAAGTCATCGGATATACCTTTTCAAATCCCAAATATCTGACCATAGCCCTTTCCCATACCTCTTATGTCAATGAGGTAAAGCGAGGACTTGTGAGCAATGAACGGCAGGAATTTTTGGGGGACGCAGTTCTCTCCATCGTGGTGTCTGACTATCTGTTCAAACATTATTCCCACCTGCCCGAAGGGGAGCTGACTAAGCTGCGGGCCTCCTTGGTCTGCGAGAAATCCCTGTGTGAGTTTGCCCATATGATTGGCCTGGGCCAGTACCTGATGCTGGGCCGGGGAGAGGAGCAGATGGGCGGACGGGAACGTCCATCCATCCTGGCCGACGCCTTTGAGGCCCTCATTGCAGCCATCTATCTGGATGGAGGCATGGAACACGCGAAAAAGTTCATTCTGGGCTTTGTGAAAAAGCAGGTGGAAAAGGACAAAAAGGTCTTTTTCAAGGACTATAAAACGGCCCTGCAGGAGATCATCCAGCAAAATAGGGAGGAACAGCTGACCTATGTGCTGGTGGGGGAAAGCGGACCGGATCATGACAAGCACTTTTCGGTGGAGGTCCATCTCAATTCCAATGTTATCGGCAAGGGAGAGGGACGCAGCAAGAAAGACGCCGAACAGATGGCGGCCAAGGAAGCTTTGGCGCTCATGGGAGAATGAGGCACGCTAATGTCGCCTTCTTTATCCCGCACATTGGCTGCCCCCATCGGTGCAGCTTCTGTGACCAGCACGCCATTTCAGGCGCGGTACAGGCGCCCAAACCAGAGGAAGTCAGGCGGGTCTGTGAACAAGCCCTGTCTGACCTAGGAGAGCGGGCTCAAAACAGCGAAATCGCCTTTTTTGGCGGCAGCTTTACCGCCATTGACCGCGGATATATGACTGCCCTGTTAGAGGCCGCCGCTCCCTTTGTGGGAAAGGATGGCTTTTCCGGCATCCGGGTCTCTACCCGCCCCGACGCTGTGGAGGCTGAGATCCTCTCCATCCTCAAAGATTACGGTGTTACCGCCATTGAACTGGGAGCCCAGTCCATGGATGACGGGGTGCTGTCTAAAAACCAGCGGGGACATACGGCAGCCGATGTGGCAGCAGGAGCAGGGCGCATCCGGGAGATGGGCTTTTCTTTGGGGCTGCAGATGATGGTAGGGCTATATGGAGATACCCTCTCCGGCGCAGAGGAAACGGCAAAAAAACTGGCGGCCCTCCATCCTGATACAGTACGGATCTATCCTACCGTGATCCTTCGGGGAACGCAGCTGGCCCGGCTGTGGGATGAGGGCAGGTACCGGCTGCCGGATTTTGATGAGACGGTGAAACTTTGCGCCAGGCTCCTTCTTTTTTTCGAGGGACAGGGAATCCGGGTTATCCGGTTAGGCCTGCATGCCTCCCAGGAGATGGAAAATCACATGGTGGCGGGGCTTTACCATCCGGCCTTCCGAGAACTTTGTGAAAATGAAATCTATCTTGCCCATGCCCTGGAACAAATCAAAGCCCAGCGCCTCCCCTATGGAAAGCTTATTTTGTGGGTGGCGCCGGGGCATACATCCAAGATGGCGGGGCAAAAGAGAAGAAATTTAGAAATACTGACAGGGCTGGGCTATCAAACCAAGATAAAAGAGTGCCCCGGCCTTTTGGAATATGAGGTTAAAGCAGAGGGGAAGTGATCGAGTTTGCACCTGAAATCGCTGGAACTGCACGGATTTAAATCCTTTCCGGATAAAACCAAATTGACCTTCAACCGGGGGTTGACAGCGGTAGTGGGCCCCAACGGCAGTGGGAAGAGCAATATCAGCGACGCCATCCGCTGGGTCATGGGGGAGCAGTCCACCAAGAACCTGCGGGGAGCGAAGATGGAGGATGTCATCTTTGGCGGCACCCAGGCCAGAAAGCCCCAGGGATTTGCGCAGGTATCCCTTACCCTGGATAACACTGAGCGGGATGTGGACATCGACAGCGACGAGGTCACCATCACCCGTAAGCTCTACCGCAGCGGAGAAAGTGAATACCGCATCAATGGCAACAACGTCCGGCTGCGGGATATCCATGAATTGTTCATGGACACCGGCCTTGGCCGGGATGGCTACTC
Source organism: Zongyangia sp. (assembly GCF_965361945.1). Taxonomy (NCBI): domain Bacteria; kingdom Bacillati; phylum Bacillota; class Clostridia; order Eubacteriales; family Oscillospiraceae; genus Zongyangia; species Zongyangia sp. The sequence goes on from NZ_CBDTOK010000011.1 coordinate 2,606, forward strand.
CATCATTGGCCAGGGAAAGATTGCGGAGATTATCTCCACCAAGAGCACCCAGCGCCGGGAAATTTTTGAGGAGGCGGCGGGAATCTCCAAATTCCGCTACCGGAAGGCAGAGGCGCAAAAACAACTGGATATGGCCTATGAGAACCTATTGCGGCTGCGGGACATTCTCTCCGAGCTGGAAGGACGGGTAGGCCCGTTGGAGATCCAGTCAAAGAAGGCCCAGGAGTTTCTGAAGCTGTCGGAGGAAAAGAAGGACATTGAAATCTCCTTGTGGAACCTCAATCTCAAGACCTTGACCCAGTCCATGAAGGACCAGGATGAAAAGATCCTCATTGCCCAGGGCCACTATGACGAGGTCCAGCGGGAAATTGATGGGCTGGAAAAGGAGATAGAGGCGCTTTTTGAAAGGGCACAGGCGGCGCTACTGGAAATTGATACAAGCAAAGCCCAGGCGCAGCAATTGCGGGATAAGATCGGGGAGGAGCGTTCCCAGATCGCGGTGCTGGAAAACGATATCCGGCACGCCCAGGCGGACATCGCCGCCCTTTCTGAAGCGGTGGCTTTGGGAGAAGAGGCCAGCGAGACGTCCAGACAGGAGTTAGAAAATCAGACTGCCCGGATTGGGGAAAAGCAGGCTGCCCTGAGAAAGCAGCAGGAGAACTTCGAAAATAAGGCCGCGGAGCTCACCGGTTTGGATGACGAGCGGGAGCGTTTTTCACAGCAGATGCAGAAGCTGTCAGAACAGGTGGGACAGGCTCATCGGGATCTTTCACGGACCCAGCTGGAGGAGGCCTCGTCCCGTTCCACCATGGAGGAATTGCAGGCGCGGATTACCAATGCCGCTTTGGCCAGAAAATCCAAGGAAGAGGAACTGGAGGATACCAAACGTCAGGAAGAGGACTGCCAGGGCGTTTTGGAAGGGGTGATCGAGGAACTGGACTCCTTAAAAAACGCGGTGGCAGGCTATGAATACAAGCTTTCTTCCCGTAGGGAAAAGCTGCAAGCAGAAAAGAGCGCGGCAGAAAAAAAACGGAACCAGCACCGGGACTTGACGGCCCGGATCAAGCTGCTGGAAGATTTGGAAAAAAATATGGAGGGGTTTTCCCATAGCGTCAAGTTCGTCATGAACAGGGCCCATTCCGGCCAGCTCCGGGGTGTGGTAGGGCCTGTATCCAGTGTTATCAGTGTGGGGCAGGGTTACACGGTGGCCATCGAGACGGTGTTGGGCGCAAGCCTCCAGAACATCATTGTAGAAAACGAACAGGTAGCCAAACGGGCCATCGGCCAACTTAAGGAAGCCAAGGCAGGCCGGACCACCTTTTACCCCTTGAGCACCATCAAGGGCAACCGCTTGCGGGAAACAGGACTTGCCGACCACACCGGCTTTGTGGCCCTAGCAGCGGATCTGGTCCAGTGCGATCAACGCTATCAGAATGTGGTGGACAACCTGCTCGGCCGCATTGTGGTGGTGGAGGAGCTGGATGACGCCGTGCGGATGGCGAAGGATTTCGGCCACCGGTTCCGCATTGTCACACTAGATGGACAGGTGGTCAATGTGGGCGGCTCCATGACCGGCGGCTCGGTGTCCAAAAATGTAGGTATTCTCAGCAGGAAAAGCGAGATCGAGACATTGGAGAAGCAGGCGGCTGCAATGGAGGCAGGCTTCCCAGCAATGGAGGCGTCCCTTTCCAAGTATCAGCAGGCGGTCAGCGAGCTGGAGGCTCAGCTCACCGCCGTACGCAGCGAGATTATTGCCCGGGGTGAGGACAAGGTTCGGCTGCAAGCCCAGCAAAGTGCTCTGCACACCCGATGCCAGCAGCTATCCTCGGATCTTGCGGCCATGGACAGCGACGACACCAGCCTGGCGGATACCATTGCCAAGCTCAAAGAGCGGCTGGCAGAGCTAGAACACAAGGAGACAGAACAAAAAGGAATCATTACCGCCTTAGAACAAAGCCAGGAGGACACCTCAGGCAAGATGCAGGATCTGGAGCAGCGGCGGGAGACTCTCATGTCCCGGCTCAGCGAGATGCGCCTGGCTATTTTAGGCGAGGAAAAGGATATCCAGATGCTGGAGCAGTCTCTGGCCCAGATGCGGGAGCAGCGGGAGAGCAGAGAGGAACAGCGCCGTATCTCCAAGGAGAGGATCAAGGAAAAAGAGGCCTACATCCAGGAGATACATAAAAATATCCAGGACATTGAAGGAACCTGCTCCCAATTGCAGAGCCAGATCAAAGAGCTGGAAGCAAAGGTGGAAGTAAAAAATCGGGAACGGCAGCAAAATGAGATGCAGTCCACCCAGCTGCGGACCAAAGAGCGGGAGCTTTCGGTGACGAGAGAAAACCATGCAGGGGAGCTTGTCCGGCTAAAAGAGCGGGGAAGCGCGTTGCAGATCGAATATGACGGCATCATCGCCAAATTGTGGGACGAATATGAGCTCACCCGGTCGGAGGCCCAGTCCCTGGCAAAGGAGATTGACAAGCAGGCAGGCCAAAAACGGCTGTCCGAAATCCGCTCCCGGATCAAGGCCTTGGGCTCTGTCAACGTAGGGGCCATTGAGGAATACAAGGAAGTTTCGGAGCGCTATCAGTTTATGAAGGCGCAGATTGATGACGTGGAAAAATCCAGGGAGGAGCTGACACGGCTCATCGGTACGCTGACAGAGGACATGCGCCGTCAGTTTATCAAAAGTTTTGAGGAGATTAACCGCAACTTCTCCCAGATATTCGTAGAGCTGTTCGGCGGAGGTAAGGCAAAGCTCAGCCTCGCCGATGAAAATGACGTGCTGGAATGCGGCATCGACATCTTTGTGCAGCCGCCGGGGAAGATTATCAAAAATCTGGCCGCCCTTTCCGGTGGAGAACAGGCATTTGTGGCGATCGCCATCTATTTCGCCATTCTCAAGGTCCGGCCCGCCCCCTTCTGTGTACTCGATGAGATTGAGGCGGCGTTGGATGACGTCAATGTGGCCAAGTACGCGGCCTATCTGCGGAGTATCTGCGACAGGACCCAGTTTATCCTCATCACCCACCGCAGGGGCACCATGGAAGAAGCGGACGTGCTCTATGGTGTTACCATGCAGGAGGAAGGCGTGTCCAAGCTGCTTTCCATCGACGTCAGCGAAATTGAGAATAAGCTGGGTATGAAGGCCAGCACTTAGCAAAGAGGAAAGGAAGAATTGCCATGGGCTTTTTTGAAAAGATCAGCAAGGGGCTGAAAAAGACAAAGGAGTCGGTCATCCGCCAGATGGACCAGATGTTTGGCTCTTTCACCAAGGTGGATGAGGAGCTCTTTGAAGAACTGGAAGAACTTCTGGTGATGGGTGATGTGGGGGTAAGAACCTCCGAGAAAATCTGCGACCAGCTCAGGGAAAAGGTAAAGGCGGAGAAGATCACCGATGCCGCCCAGGTCAAGGGCGCGCTCAAGGAGATCATCACCGAGATGCTTTCCGGCGGAGAGGAGCTTAACCTCCATTCCAAGCCGTCGGTGATTTTGGTCATCGGCGTCAACGGGGTAGGCAAGACCACCACCATCGGGAAGATGGCCGCCAACCTAAAGGACTCTGGAAAGAAGGTCCTCATGGTAGCGGCAGACACCTTCCGGGCTGCCGCCATCGATCAGCTGCAAATCTGGGCAGACCGGGCCGGAGTGGATATTGTCAAGCACGGCGAGGGTGCGGATCCGGCGGCTGTGGTCTATGACGGTATGCAGGCGGCCAAGGCCCGAGGGGTAGATGTGGTCATCTGCGACACGGCGGGCAGACTGCATAACAAGAAGAACCTGATGGATGAGCTTGCCAAAATCTCCCGGGTGATCCACCGGGAGATCGGGGAGAATGATATGGAGGTTCTGCTGGTGCTGGACGCCACCACAGGCCAGAACGCAGTCAACCAGGCGCGTCAGTTTAAGGAGGCGGCAGGCCTTACCGGTATTGTGCTGACAAAACTGGACGGTACTGCCCGAGGCGGCGTGGTCATCTCGATTAAGGATGATTTGGGGATCCCCATCAAATATATCGGCGTGGGAGAGCAGATCGACGACCTGCAGCCCTTTGACGCCAAAGGATTTGTTGACGCTCTCTTTGATGAGGAGGAAACAGCATGAAGGTAGTGGTTGCCACCGGTAATATGGGCAAGCTCAAGGAATTTCAGCGGATCCTGGCCCCCTATGGAGTAGAGATTCTCTCTCAAAAAGAAGCGGGAGCGGACATTGAGGTGGAGGAGACTGGTACAACCTTTGAGGAAAACGCTTACCTCAAAGCGGCGGCCGTCTTTGCGGCAACCGGCATCCCGGCCATCGCCGATGACTCTGGCCTTGTCGTGGACGCCCTGGATGGAGCTCCCGGGGTTTATACCGCCCGGTATGCGGGCGAAGATGCCACCGACGACGAGAACATTCAGAAGCTGCTTTCCAATATGGAGGGGGTAAAGGAGCGTTCCGCCCGTTTTGTCTCCGCCATCTGCTATGTTTGGGACCAGGGAAAAAGCCTGACCACCCGCGGTGAGTGCGAGGGTACGGTTGGCTTTGAAAAAAGGGGAAATGGCGGTTTTGGCTACGACCCTATTTTTATGGTGGGGGAAAGAAGCTTTGCGGAGCTTTCCGCCAAGGAAAAAGATGATATCAGCCACAGAGGACGGGCCCTCCGCCAGTTTGTGGAGGAATTTGCCCAGCTGATGCGGCAAAAATAAAAGACTGGCGGATCGACTATACGGCCTATCACAAATTTAAACAGAAGGAGTTTATCCATTGATTACCAGTAAACAGAGAGCCAAGCTCAGAAGCCTCGCGAACCCCATCGACACCATTTTACAGGTGGGCAAAGGCGGCATTGAAGAAAACCTGGTCATCCAGGTGGCCGATGCCTTAAAGGCCAGGGAACTGATCAAAATGAGGGTGCTGGAAACGGCGCCGGTAGATGCCCGGGAAGCGGCCCAGATCCTGGCGGAAAAGACGAAATCTGATGTGGTGCAGGTCATCGGCACCCGCTTTGTGCTGTATAAGCGCAACGAAAAGAAGCCGGTCATCGAGCTAAAATAGAAATAAGAAGCAAAGAAAAGCGGGGGAAAGGATATGCGTATCGGCATTTTTGGGGGGACATTTAATCCTATCCACAAAGGGCATGTCCATATAGCCCGGGCTTTTTATCGAGAACTGGATTTAGACCGTCTGCTGGTTATTCCCACCCATGTGCCGGTCCACAAGATGGCCGGCAATCTCATCAGCGGGGAGGAGCGGATGCAGCTTTGCCGGCTTGCTGTGCGGGATGACCCCAATTTTGAGGTCAGCGGTATTGAGGTGGAAAGCGAAGAAAAAAGCTATACCTATACGACGGTAAAAAAACTGCGGGCTCTGTATCCCACAGCTGAGTTTTTTCTGATTATGGGAAGCGATATGTTCCTTTCCTTTCACACCTGGTATCATTACCGGGATATTTTGCAGCAGGTAACCCTCTGCGCTGCAGCACGCAAAGATAAAGAACAGAATAACCTTGCCGCCTGTGCCCGGCAATTGACAGAAGAAGGTGGCAGATGCATTGTGCTGGATTTGGATGTGATTGAAATATCATCCACCCAGCTGCGGGAAAAAATCCGTCGGGGAGAAGATGTAAGCGGGTATCTAGACCCAGAGGTGGAAAGATATATCCGGGAAAAGAGGTTGTATCAAAATGGGACTTAAGACGGAAAATGAACAATATGTAAAACTTGCGAAAACAATGCTGGATGACTACAGGTACAACCATAGCCTCTGCGTCGCAAAAGAGGCGGTTCGCTTGGCAAAAAAGTACGGAGCAAACCCTAAAAATGCCTATATTGCGGGGATTTTGCACGATATTTTAAAAAATACGCCCCTTCCGGAACAGTTGCAATGGATTAGAAAGTCTGGTATAATTTTTGACAACATTCAGCTGGCCTCTCCGCCCATTTGGCATGGGTTTGCGGCCAGCGTCTTCATCAAAGAAGAGCTTCATATTGAAGAAGAGGAGATTATCATGGCAGTCCGGTATCATACTACCGGGCGCGGTGGGATGTCCCTCATGGAAAAAGTGATTTATATGGCGGATATGACATCCGCTGACCGAAGCTATAAAGATGTCAATGCAATTAGAAAAATGGTGAACAAAAATCTGGATGAGGCTCTTTTTGAATCCATCCGGTTTTCTATATCAAATTTGTCAAAAAAACGGCTTCCCATTCCATTTGACACTGTCATGGCATACGACGAGCTTTGTGTCACACATCGGGAGGAATCAAATTGAACGATCTGAGAAAAAAGAGGAAAAAATCTGGTAGGAAAAAGACGGCGATTGCCGTCTGTATCCTTGCCGTTATCTGTGTTTTGGCAGTAGGCGCCGTTGCGCTAATGAAAAATTACCGTCCCTTTGAACAAAAACCTGAGACTACAGCTGACCCTAATGCCACCACCAGCAAGCCCTTGGAGAACTCTCCGGAGATTAAGGAGAAGAGTGTCAATGTGCTGGTATGTGGATTGGATGAGAGCGAAAGCCTCACCGACGTCAT